>JAAXXJ010000417.1 GCA_013334545.1 Nitrospirota bacterium
CGCGAAAGAGTTCGGCGTCGGCATCATCCTCGTCGGGATCGAGCAAACGGTCCACGCGGAGCTCCGGAAGCATCACGGCGTGGCATCCCTGCCCATCGAGGTCCGGAACGCCACCGAGGTCGTCGACATGCTCGACTCGCCCTCGACGGTCTTCCGGCGGAAGAAGGACTCCTCGATCCGTGTTGCGAACGAACTGGTGAAGAGCGGCGAAGCAGTGGCCGTCATCAGCGCCGGCCACACCGGCGCGGCCATGGCCACGTCCCTTTTCGTCCTGGGCAAGCTCGAAGGGATCGAACGCCCGGCCATCGCGACCTTCATGCCGACCGTCAAAGGGACCTGCATCGTGCTCGACGTGGGCGCCAACGTGGACTGCAAGCCGGCCCACCTCCTCCAGTTCGCAATCATGGGCGAGGTGTATGCAAAATACCTCCTGAAGAACCCGAACCCCCAGGTCGGGCTCCTGTCCATCGGCGAAGAGGAGACCAAGGGCAACGAGCTCACCAAGGAGGCGTTCAAGCTCCTGACCGAGACGTCGCTCAACTTTATCGGGAACGTCGAGGGCCGCGATGTGATGAGCGGCAAGGTCGATGTCGTCGTCTGCGACGGTTTCATCGGCAACGTAGTGCTCAAGCTGTCCGAGGCCGTCGCCGAGACCATCGGGTACATGATCCGGGAGAACATCGGCGACAACCTGATCCGGAAGCTCGGCTACTTCATGATGCGGCCCGCCTTCCGCGCCCTCAAGCGCCGCATCGATTACGCGGAATACGGCGGCGCGCCGCTCATCGGCATCAATGGCATCAGCATCATCAGCCACGGTCGGTCCTCGGACCGCGCCATCAAGAACGCAATCCGTGTTGCCTCCGAGCTCGCGCGGAGCGAGGTCAACAGGCACATCCACGAGGACATTACAAAGAACATGGAGATGACGAGACCAAAATGATCCACGCACGCATCATCGGGACAGGGTCCAGCGCGCCGAAGAAAGTGCTGACCAACCACGACCTGGAAAGGATGGTGGAGACCAGCGACGCGTGGATCATGGAGCGCACCGGCATTAAGGAACGCCGCG
This sequence comes from Nitrospirota bacterium, assembly GCA_013334545.1. GTDB lineage: Bacteria > Nitrospirota > UBA9217 > UBA9217 > UBA9217 > JAAXXJ01. The sequence goes on from JAAXXJ010000417.1 coordinate 1,073, forward strand.
TCGTCGAGCGGGGGCAGACCACGTCGGACCTGGCCTACGAGGCCGCCCACCGGGCAATCAAGGCGGCAGGCATCACGGCGCAAGACCTCGACCTTATCGTGGTCGGCACCCTCACGCCGGACACCGCCATGCCGAGCCTGGGATGCGTGCTCCAGGCCAGGCTCCACGCGAAAAAAGCCGCGGCCTTCGACGTCTATGCCGCCTGCTCGGGCTTCCTCTACGGCCTCTCCATCGCCGACGCCTTCATCCGGAGCGGGATGCACGAGACCATCCTCGTGGTCGGCGCCGAGAGCCTCTCCCGCTTCACGGACTGGGAGGACCGCACCACCTGCGTTCTCTTCGGCGACGGCGCCGGCGCGATAGTGGTCCAGCGCCACGCGGGGAAGCGGGGGATCCTGTCGACGCACATCCATTCCGACGGATCCCTCGGCGATCTCCTCCACCTTCCCGGTGGCGGCGCATCCCACCCGCCGACCCACGATACGGTGGCCAAGCGAATGCACTTCATCAAGATGAAGGGGAACGAGACCTTTAAAGTCGCCGTGCGGGCCCTCGAGGACGTCGTGCAGGAGACGCTCGACCACAACAAGGTCAAGCCCGAGGACATCGACCTCCTTGTGCCGCATCAGGCGAACCTCAGGATCATCCAGGCCATGGCCAAGCGGCTGAACATGTCGATGGACAAGGTCGTTCTTACGATCCATAAATACGGGAACACCTCCGCTGCCTCCATTCCGATGGCGCTTGACGAGGCGGTGCGGGACGGCAGGATCAGGGAGAACAGCCTCATCCTCCTCGAGGCCTTCGGCGGAGGGCTCACCTGGGCGTCGGCGCTGATCCGGTGGTAGTGATCGACAGCATCGTGCATTCTGAATTCATCCGGGTTCATCTCTCATCATAAAAATTCGTTTTTGCGGAGGAAGTAATGGACTACCTGTTGACGGAAGAGCAGATCATGATACGCGATCTCGCACGGCAGATCGCGGTTGAGAAGATCGTGCCGGTGCGGGCCGAATTGGACGAGCAGAACAAGTTCCCGACGGAGATCATGAAGGCCATGGCCCAGGCGGACCTCTTCGGCATCTACATCCCCGAGGAGTACGGCGGCCTCGGCAAGAAGAGCCTGGATTTTTACATCGCCATCGAGGAGATATCCAAGGCCTGCCTCGGCGTGTCCACAACCTACGCAGCGAACGCGCTGGGGAGCTACCCGATCCTGCTTCACGGCTCGGACGCGCAGAAGAAGAAATACCTGCCCGACATCGCCGCCGGCAAGAAGTATGTCGCCTTCGGCCTGACCGAGGCCAACGCGGGCAGCGACGCCAGCGGCATTCAGACCACCGCTAAGCTCGAAGGGAACGAGTATGTAATAAACGGCACCAAGCAGTGGATCACCAACGGCGGCG
>JAAXXJ010000418.1 GCA_013334545.1 Nitrospirota bacterium
GCCGAACCCGCGTATCGCAGATGCCACGCCGATGGCGCGGAGGTACCCGCCCCGGGCGAAGACCGGCTCGGGCGTGAAGATCACGAAGCCGGCCACGGACCCTTCGATGACCGCCACGAACGCCTGTTTACGTTTGATGGACGGGAAGAAGTCGACACTCTCCCGCAGGGTCTTCCACGGTTCTGACGTCGCCACGATATCGTTGCATGCCGGGATGTGTGCCCGGGTCATGGGGACAACCTTGATGGGTAATTTCTTCATGACTGAATCCAAAAGAGAAAGAGATCATTATTGCCGCGAAGACGCGAAGAACGCGAAGGAAAGTAGGCTTATCACAGTTCCTGAATCAAGACCTCAATGACCCTCGCGCCATCGCTGTTCAAGGGTGCTTGACGCTCAGTTTTGCATCCGCATTATTCCCGCCTGCCTGACTCTGCTTTCAGCTTCGCGAAGACCTCACGAGTCTGCTGCTCGGTCGCCTCGCGCGTTCCGGTGTTCTCGATGACGTAGTCTGCGTATTTTCGCTTCTCGTCAAGCGGCATCTGGCTCGATATCCTTGCCATGGCCTGTTCCAGGGTGAACCGGTCCCGCTCCATGAGCCGCTTCATCTGGGCCTTTTGATCAGCGTAGACCACAATAAGCTTGTCCATATGCTTGTGATAGCCGGTCTCGATGAGCAGCGCAGCGTCCAGGATAACGATGGCGTCGGGCTGCCGCTCTCTGAGGTGCCGGACCTGGTGGTTATAGGCCTCGAACACCCGGGGATGGATGCACTGATTGAGCCAGGCGCGTTCCTCGGGATGGTTGAAGATGATGTCGCCGAGCTTCCTCCGGTCGATGGAACCGTCAGGTAATTGTATCTCTTTGCCGAAATGTCCGACCACCTCGCGGCAGGCGTCCTGGCCGGGACCCAGGAGGTCATGGACGATCTTGTCCGCGTCGATGATATGCGCGCCCAGATCCCGGAGGACCCGGGTCACGAGGCTCTTGCCGCTGGCGATGCCGCCGGTAAGACCTACAATAAGCATGAAGCCAACTCCATTTACCGCAGAGATCGCGGAGAACGCGAAAAAAAACCGATTAAACGACCAAGAACGTATTGAAAAAGTCTTGCGTGCCCGTCTCATTCGTCATCCCCGTGTAAACGGGGATCCAGTACGGATTTGAAGATCCTGGATTCCCGCCGCAGCCTGCCCCAGCAAGAATCAAGCAGGGGCGGGAATGACGGAAAGGGCAACGAACATCGTTTTGTAAGAGTCTGCTCTAAACTCTGCGGTCTCAGCGTTCTCTGCGGTGAGCACGTTGTTATCGAACGATCAGCCCGGAGAGCTTGGATATCCCCAGCACGATCAGGCTGACACTTCTCATTATACCATCAACCAGAAAGTCAAGGTAGTCCATATCCCTCGCCAGCAGGAGTCGGATAAGAAGCGCCGTCAGGACGATATTGAACAGCAGAATGAGTGGGTAGGAGAAAAACGCTCCGTGCTCGCGGATGTCGTTCTGGTCGGTCTGGAGGAAGATCAGCGTGAGGATGATATGGAACGCGAAGGCGGCCCCGGCGATGAGGACAAGCCAGGGCTCGAGCACGGAGGCGCCGGCGGCCCGGGCGAGCCAGTAGGCGGCAAGGGCGAAGAAGGTGTAGAGCGGAAAGAAGTAGGGCGCCAGGGTGATGACGAAGTTCGATTTGGTGATCTGGACCTGGCCTCCCTTTTCGCTGGCACGGAAGGCCTTCACGGAGCCGCCGAACAGGACAGCGAAGAGCGCGTGGGTCAGTTCGTGACCCACGACATAACTCAGGATCGGCTTCTTGAACAGGAAGTGGATGACGACATAGAGGATGAACCCGCCGGCGAACCAGTAGGGAACGAGGGGTTGGTAGGTGATCCTGATGGAAAGGACGGCGAGCTGCCAGGCGAATCCTGCGCAGAAGGGAAGGAGCGCGATGCCGAGCAGGACCTTGCCGGTCCGTGTGAGCAGGGAGGACCGGTCCGGCATCAGAGCAGATTGTCCAGGATGAACTTGGACAGGTCGTTCGCGTCCTTGGACTTGTCCGCCGGGGGCTCGGCGACTGCCGCGGACTGCTCCCCCGTCTTCGGCGCGGTCTTCGCATCCGTTGCCTGCATAGGCACCTGTTTCTCGGCAATGAAGCCGGTGTCCGCCTGGTAGGCTATGTCCCTATAGATGACCGAGTCCATATAGGTCTCGGCGCCCAGCTCTCTGAGCTCCGCCTCGGAACGTATCTGGCCAACGAGTCCGTTGGGGTCCGCGCCGTCGTCGATGGTCCTGACGATGCGGAATGCCGGGTGCAGCGAGAAGTTCGGATTGTCGCCGGCAAGCATGGTGAGGATGCCCTTGTCCACCTTGATCTTGCCCGCTTCCATCATGCTGTCAAGCATGCTCTGGGAGAAGAACAGTCTTTTCATGCAGCTTCGTCGACGCTCCTTTGATCACACCGTAGCACCATTGCC
>JAAXXJ010000108.1 GCA_013334545.1 Nitrospirota bacterium
TGGCGAGGTAGACCTTTGCGCTCCTGGTGCCTGAGCGGCCCTCGAAGTTCCGGTTGTTCGTGCGGACCGAGACCGCGTTGGTCCTGGGCGCCTGTCCTGCGCCGATGCAGAACCCGCAGGTGGACTCAAGGATGCGCGCGCCGGCGGTGATGATGTCTGCGAGGGCGCCGTTCTGGGCGATCATTTCGAGCACCTGGCGGGAGCCCGGTGCCACGCCGAAGCTCACGTCAGGATGGACCCGCCTTCCTTTCAGCACCGAGGCAACGAGCATCAGGTCACGGTAGGAGGAGTTCGTGCAGGAGCCGATCATCACTTGGTCGACCTTCGTGCCGGCAAGTTCCTTCACCGTTGCGATGTTGTCAGGCGAATGAGGTTTTGCCATGCGCGGCACCAGGGAGGCGAGGTCAAGGTCGATCACCCGGGCATAGTGCGCATCAGCATCAGCGGCAAGCTCGGCCCAGTGGTCCTCCCGCTTCTGGGCCCTGAGGAAAGCACGGGTGACCTCGTCGCTTGGAAAGACCGAGGTGGTGACGCCGAGCTCCGCGCCCATGTTCGTGATGGTCGCGCGTTCGGGGACCGAGAGGTTTGCCACGCCGGCGCCGCCGTATTCGATCACGGTCCCGACGTTCCCTTTGGTGGTCATGATCTCGAGCAGGGCAAGGATCACGTCCTTTGCCGAGACCCAGGGCCGGAGCGTTCCCGCCAGGTTCACCTTCACGACATTCGGACAGGTCATGTAGAACGGCCCCCCGCCCATGGCAACGGCCACATCGAGCCCCCCTGCACCGATGGCCAGCATACCGATACCGCCGCCTGTGGGCGTGTGGGAGTCAGAGCCGAGGAGGGTTCTGCCCGGCCTGCCGAAGCGCTCCAGGTGGACCTGGTGGCAGATGCCGTTCCCTGCCTTTGAAAAATGGATGCCGTATTTCGCGGCCACGGTCTGGAGGTAGCGGTGGTCGTCGGCGTTCTCATACCCGTCCTGGAGGGTGTTGTGATCAACGTAGCTCACCGAGAGTTCGGTTTTCACCTGCGGCACGCCCATGGCCTCGAACTGGAGGTAGGCCATGGTGCCGGTGGCGTCCTGGGTCAGCGTCTGGTCGATGCGGATGGAGATCTCGGTGTCTGGCTCAAGTTTCCCTTCGACGAGGTGGGCCTGCAGTATCTTATAAACGATGTTCATTCCTTGGGCGATCTCCTTCTGAAAGAATGACCGGAATTATATTGCAAATGCCCGCTTATGGCAACAGGAAACATAACATAACCATCCTTTGTCGCGGCATCGCCTGCTGGAACCGGAAAATGGTGCATCAGTGGCTTGACAAGGACCTGTTCTTCCGGTAAGTTCTCTTTATGATGTCTCGTCTTGGTCTCAGTCTCTGCTGTGCGTTCATGCTGCTGCTGTCGAGACCCGCCGGTGCTGAAAACAAACAATCCCTGCCGTCACCCTACACGGTGGCGGTCATCCCCTTTTACGGCCCCGAAAAGATCTGGCTGCTGTATTCGCCGTTGATCGAGTATCTGAAAAAAACGACGGGACATCCCTGGGAGCTGAAGCTCTATCCGAACCACGATGCGCTGATCGAGGACCTCTGCGGTGGTCAGATCGGGGTGGCCCTGCTTGGTCCGGCGCCGCTGGGACGGGCCAACCGGAAGTGCGGTGCCGAGCCCCTGATCGTGGCACTCGGCAAGGACGGCAAGCCAACCTACCGCTCCGTCATCGTGACGAGCGATGCCGCGGTCACGGCGCTCGGCGGCGTGCGGGGAAAGAAGTTCGGCTTCTTCAAGGGTTCCACGGCAGCCCATATCGTGCCGGCGAAACTGCTGAAGGACGCGGGCCTCGGCATGGAAGCGGTCCAGCCGGTCTTTCTCGAGAGTCAGGACCGGATCATGACCGCGCTGCTCACCCGCGAGATCTCCGCTGCCGGCGTCAAAGAGACCCTCTACCGGAAGTTCGAGAAGGAAACGCTTCGGGTGCTCACGATCTCCGGGCCCCTCCCGAACTTTGCCTTTTCTGCGCTGCCGTCCCTGCCGTCCGGGGTCCGGGAGGAATTCGTGCAGGCGCTCCTTCGGCTCAAGCCTCACACGAACATCCGGGATGCCGATACGATGCAGGACTGGGACGATGAGATCAAGAACGGATTCGTGACTCCCACCGACGATTATCTTCTCGCCGTTCAGAACCTGCTAACCACCACCCGGGAGATCATGCATGAAGTTCGATAGGAGCAGCATCGGGTTCAGGATCATTGTCCCGATCTTCGTCATCGTTGCGGTCATCGCTGTTTTGCTCCTTATCCTGGTCCAGCGCATATCAGACCACATTCAGGATGACTACCATCGGTTCACCGCTGCCGCCTCCGCCCATCAGATAACCACGATCCTGGAAACGGCGGCGTCGGAACTCATCACTGCGCAGCTGACCGGAAACCCGGTCGTGGTGGAGGCGAAGAAACGTTCCGTCGGAGATGCGGTCAGGCTTTCCTGGTCCCGCAATGATCAGGCCGGCATCATCAGCAATGCCGACGGTGCCATCGTGCTGTCCACGCTCAACCCCGAAGTGACGCATGCCATCCTCGCCCGGCGATCCCTAGGCTACTTCACCCTGGCGGACAAAGCCGGCCGGTTCCATTGTTATATGAATTCTTTTGCCCCCTGGGGCTGGACGGTGATCACCGTTGCCCGGCAAACCCCATCCTATCTTACGCGGAAAGAGGTCGGGTTCCTGGTCCCCCTCATCACGCTCGGCTCGCTCCTGATGGTATCGGGCCTCCTGTTCATTCTCCGCAGGAACCTGCAGCGGCCGGTCGCGACGATGGTGTCCGCGGTCGGTTCGGAAGAGAAGGTCCCGGCGACGGGCGTTGCAGAGCTCGATCAGATCGGCCAGGCAGTGAACGATGCGCTGGAGAAGGTGCGCGATCGCTCTGCCCAGCTGGCCACGGAGCTCGAAGAGCGCCGGCGGGCCGAGAACGAGGTCCGGGAAAAAGAGGAGCACATCCGGCTGCTTCTCAGCTCAACGGCAGAGGGCATCTACGGGGTCGATATGCACGGCACCTGCACCTTCTGCAATTCCGCCGGCCTCCGACTGCTGGGATACGAAAGGGAAGGGGACCTGCTCGGGAAAAACATCCATACGATCATCCATTGCAAGCGCGCGGACGGGAGCACCTATCCTGAAGAGGAATGCAGGATCTACCAGGCCTACCGGAAGAAACAGGGCGTGCACGCCGATGATGAGGTCTTCTGGCGGAAGGACGGTACGAGCTTTCCGATTGAGTACTGGTCCTATCCGATTGCTCAGCAGGGAACGGTGGCCGGCGCTGTTGTAACGTTCATGGACATTTCGGAGAGGAAGCGTTCCGAGGCGTTCATCCGGAACATCCTGGAGACCGTGGACGAGGGATTTCTCGTCATCGACCGGGAGCTCACCATCCTCTCCGCGAACCGCGCATACAGCAGGCAGGCCGGGATCCCCCTGGAAGAGATCGTGGGCAGGAAGTGCTATGAGGTTTCCCACACGCTGGTCGCGCCGTGTCCGGATCCGGAAGAGGAGTGCTCCGCCCGAAGGGCCATGGAGAAGGGCAAACCCTGCACCGGAGTACATATCCACCGGGGCGCCGATGACGTCGAAAAGAAGATGGAGATCAAGGCCTATCCCCTGCGGGACGCAACGGGAGCGGTAAGTTCCGTTATCATGACGACCGTTGACATAACCGAAAGAGCAGGCTCGAACAGCAGCTTAATCAGGCTCAGAAAATGGAGGCCATCGGACAGCTTGCCGGGGGTATCGCCCACGATTTCAATAACGTTCTGACCGCCATTATGGGATATGCTTCGCTGCTAAAGAAACAGGCCGAAGAGGGAAGCCAGGCGCGGTTCTTTTCCGAACAGGTCCTCGCCTCCGCGTCCAGCGCCGCGGACCTGACGCGGCATATCCTGGCGTTCAGCCGGAAGCAGGTGATTCAGCCGCGGCCGACCAGTATTAATGGTGTTGTCCGCCACATGGAAAAATTCATCACGCGGCTGCTCGGCGAGGATATCGAGATCAGGATGGCACTAACCGACCGGGACATCACCGCCCTGGTCGATGCGGGACAGATGGAACAGGTATTGATGAATCTGGCCACCAATGCCCGGGATGCCATGCCGGGAGGAGGGGTGCTGATCATCGGAACCGAGGTCGTCACCGTCGACGAGGATACCGCGGTCAGGTACGGGCTCGAAGGGTCCGGCAGCTATGCCCTGCTGTCGGTATCCGACACCGGGTCCGGCATGGACGATGCGACGCGATCGCGGATCTTCGAACCCTTCTTCACGACCAAGGCGATGGGGCGCGGCACAGGACTCGGTCTCGCCATCGTCTACGGCATCATCAAACAGCATCACGGCCATATCATGGTATGCAGCGAGCCGAATAAGGGTTCGACCTTCACCCTCTATCTTCCGCTGACACGGTCGGCGTCCGAGGCGAAGCAGGCGCCGACCGATCCCGCTGTGCGGGGCGGCGCAGAGACGATCCTTCTTGCCGAGGACGACCCCGACGTGCGCGGGTTCATCAAGCTTGCGCTGGAGGAACACGGTTATACGGTCATCACCGCCGTCGACGGCAATGAGGCGGTGAGCAAGTTCCAGGAGCATTCTGCCGCTGTCGACCTCTGTCTGTTCGATGTTATGATGCCGAAGAGGAACGGCAAGACCGCCTTCGGCGAGATCCGCGCACTGCGCAGCGATGCAAAGGCTATCTTCATGAGCGGCTATTCCTCCGACATCATTCATCAAAAGGACCTGCTGGAAGAGCACATGGTTCTTCTCAACAAACCCGTTCTGCCTCAGGACCTGCTCCGGCGCGTGCGGGAAATGCTTGATGCCGAACCTGCCCGTGCCCGTACGGAGGCAGAAAAAAACCGATGAAGCGCCCCAGGATTTGTGCTATAGTTCAATTATTCGGGATGACCTAATGCTATGAAGGAGGGATACGGTTATGGTACAGAAAGCGAGTCCGAAGCTGACGGAGATGATGAACCAGGCGATCGCCGGGGAGCTCCAAGCCATCGTGCAGTATATGTGGCATCACATCATGGTGAAGGGGCTTAACTCCGCCTCGCTCATGGATGTGTTCGAGGACATCGCTGTGGAGGAGATGAAACATGCCGAGAAGATCGCCGAGCGGCTGTTTTACTTCGATGTGGCTCCCACCACCAAGCCGAATCCCATTGCCAAGGGTGGAACTGCAGAGCAGATGCTGAAGGCCGACGTGCAGGCCGAGGAAGAAGCGATCACCTTGTACAAGGACATCATCACGCAGGCGATCACCGAGAAGGACGAGACAACGAGGCTCCTGTTCGAGCAGATACTCTCCGATGAAGAGCGCCACCACGATACGTTCACCACGCTTCTGGGACAGTAAGAAAACAATTTGGTCAAACACCAAAGGGCTGACATTATTGTCAGCCCTTGTTTTTTCTCCCTGTCTGGAGGCCTGTCCCGAGCGATATCACCGAAGGATACCCGCGTCGGTCCTCCTTACGGCATCTTGAACTCCCGGCCCGCCATCCTTACGGTCAAGACCGGGCAGGACGACTTGCGGACGACCTTCTCCGCCGTGCTGCCGAAGAGCATGTGGTCGATGCCGGTCCTGCCGTGGGTCCCGATGACGATCATGTCCGCGTTCTTGTCCTTCGCGGTCCTGATGATCTCCACGAACGGCACGCCCCGCACGACCGCCCTTTCCACATCCTTCACCTTCACCGCGGCCTCTCCCGCCCATTTGTCCATCTCTTTCGTGGCGCTCTTCTGCATGTCCTCCACAAGGTCCGCTGCGGATATCGATGAAGGGATATACCACTCAGCGATGCTGATATCCTGGATGACGTAGAGCAGGATGAGCTTTGCCTTGTAGTCCTGGGCCAGGGAGATGGCGTAGTCCATGGCCGCCCGTGCACCCTGAGAAAAATCGGTCGGGAAAAGGATGGTCTTGATCTGCATAGAGGCCTCCTCGAAGATGGGTTCCTGCACCTCAAGTGTATCTCTACTCGGTAACACTGTCAAACCGAATTGGCCCAAAAAAGCAAGGGGGTTGGGCGGCAAGCCGAGCTCGTTGTGTTTCCCGGGAAAAAACCGTACATGATCATCAGCAAAGAGACATCGATAATTATGGAAGAAAGATCGATTGTACGGATATCAGCAAGAGGGCAGGGACCTTGATCGTGGCGGGTCTATTTTGCGGTAAGCCGCCGACTCGGCAGTCGGGGAGGAATCAGGCGTTCCCGTGTACCCCGGAGCGGATGAGGTCGAGGATACCAGCACTTATCTTGATGCATTGAAATGCATCGAGGCGGCGACGGTTCGGATGCCGGTAAGTCCGACCATGGTCGCCGAGTTCTATGCCAAGCTGGAACGTGCCCCACCAGGGGCAAGGCAAAAGCGCATTCGCCGTTGAAGCTCCCTGCGGCAAGCTGTGGGAGGCTTCTATCCTCAAGAAAGTATCGTAATTCTAATCGCTCGCTAACCCCGCAGCAAGCTTCGTGAAATGCGCTCGCTCCTGGATTCAAGAAGGACGAGGTCGAGAAGGCCGTTATCGGCCCTCCCTGGAGGGACAATGACACCCGGCATGAAGACGAACAATACGCTCATTACCATCTCGAAGCCGGAGGAGCAGGAGCTTCTCCCGAAGCCGGGCGATCCCGAACGCCGCGGTCCTTTGTGCAGGGTTTTATCGAGCGCAACGGCCGGAAACTGCTGATAAATGCGGAAAAAAACCGTTGACAATCATTTGCCAGACTGTTATAAAATACCCTCTATGATTCAGGCCACGGAAAAGATCTGGTTGAACGGCTCCTTCGTTCCCTGGAACGATGCGAAGGTTCATGTTCTGACCCACACGCTCCATTACGGGACCGGCGTGTTCGAGGGCATCCGCTGCTACAAAACGGACTCGGGATCGGCGGTGTTCCGCCTTAAGGAGCACGTGGACCGGTTCTTCGACTCCATGCATATTTTACAGCTGGAATCCCGGTTCACACGCGAGCAGGTGTTCGATGCCATCCTCGAAACCATCCGCGTGAACAAGATCGACGCGTGCTACATCAGGCCGATCGCCTATATCGGCTACGGCGCCATGGGGGTCTTCCCCAAGGATAACCCCATCGATATCTCGATTGCGGTGTGGCCATGGGGCAGCTATCTGGGCGACGAGGGCCTCAAGAACGGCATCCGTGTCAAGATATCGTCGTTCACCCGTCCGCACATTAATGCCACCATGGTCCGCGCCAAGACCACGGCCAACTACGCGAACTCGCTCCTCGCGAAGCGCGAGGCGCTCAAGGACGGGTACGACGAGGCTGTCCTGCTTGACACTGACGGCTATGTGGCCGAAGGGAGCGGGGAGAACATCTTCATGGTTCGCCATGGCAAGATCAAGACACCGCCGCTCACGGCGATCCTCGAAGGCATAACCCGCGATACCATTATGCAGCTTGCCGGGGAGCACAACATCCCGCTTGCGGAAGAGCGCTTCACACGGGACGAGCTCTACATCGCCGATGAGGTGTTCTTTTCCGGTACGGCCGCGGAGATCACGCCCATCCGCGAGGTGGATAACCGGAGGATCGGCGCCGGCAAGCCGGGGCCCGTTACCCAGAAGATCCAGGCCGCGTTCTTCGACATCGTACACGGCAGGGACAAGAAGCACAGCGCGTGGTTGGCGCCGGTCAAGAAGTAGCGCACCCTCACCGCGAAGAGGCGCTGTTCGGCCTTGCAACAGGACCGACGTGTTCGCCGGCGTTACCAGAATTTTCAAAAGTGCCGAAGTGGTGGAATTGGTAGACACGCACGTTTGAGGGGCGTGTGGGGCAACCCATGGGGGTTCGAGTCCCCCCTTCGGCACCATTTTTTTCGTTCCCGGGAGGCGTCTCGCCTCCGGCAAAGACCGGTCAGGCACCTGTGCCTGACTTATTTTTTTGCTCCTCCATCCTGTTGTCCTGAAAGCGAAGTTCTCTCGCCACCCTATGGTGAAACGACTGATCATCATGCTGCTTGCCTTCGCGACACTGACCGGCGCCGCCAGGGCGCAGGAGCCGCCGGCGAAGGTCAGCCTCGGCCTGATCTCCGTTCCCCTTGCCAACGTGCGCGAAGAACCCCTGCCCAAAGCACAGATCGTGACCCAGGTCCTGCTCGCCGACGAGGTCCGCATCCTGGAAAAACAGGAGTACCGTTATCGCATCGCCATCCCGGGCCAGGGTGATCGCGAAGGATGGATCCAGCAGGAAGCAGTGCAGGTGCCCCGCGACAAAGGAAGATCGTACCTCAAGGCCGACCGGCAGTGGGTCGTCATCACAGCCCCGAAGACCTTCGCCCTGATCCTCGACAAACTGGGGAACCACAATGTTTCGCTCTATGCCGGGACGCGGCTGCCGGTGCAGGAGCGGACCGCGGATGGCTACAAAGTACTGTTCCCGGACCGTACCGTCGCGGTCGTCGCTTCGGCAGACGCAGAACCCGTGCGGCCGCGCAATCCCGTGCTTGGTGGCGTAACACCCGCTGAGATCGCGAAGACCGCCCGGAAGTTCCAGGGCGCTCAATATCTGGCGGGCGGGATCACCGTCCAGGGCATGGACACCAACGGACTCATCTACACAGTCTATCGAATCCACGGCATCGACCTCGATACGGACCGCAACGCGCTTAAGGCTAAGGCCGTGAAGGTCCAGAAAAAGGAGCTT
>JAAXXJ010000109.1 GCA_013334545.1 Nitrospirota bacterium
GTTGGCAAAAGCGCTTGGTTCACCTTCTACCATGATGCTTTTATGTCGGCATGCAAATACGATGATAAGGGAACGGTGATTGAGCAATGGCCAACAGGATGAGGTTTTCCTGTCCCTGTCCCCCGCCCTCTGCCCCCCTGTACCCAGTCCCGTTATTTACCATGATCTGCATCATTTGACAGGAACGCTGAATGGCGGTAATGTTATCTCATGAAGACCGCTGTTGATATCTACAAGCTTCTGCCTAAAACGAACTGCGGGACCTGCGGCATGCCCACCTGCTTCGGTTTCGCGACGAAGGTCGCCAGCCGCATGGCACCCATCACCGCCTGCGCGAACCTGAGCGCAGAAGCAAAGATGGCCCTCGCCGAAGAACTAGCGGAGCAGCCAGTAGCGCGCGGAACGGTCTATGAGCAGGCTCTCATCAGCCTCCGTCCCAAGATCGCAGCATTGGATTTCGCGAAGACCGCCTCGCTTATTGGTGCCGACTTCATCGGACCGGATACGATCGAACTGACCTTCCTGGGCGACAAATACCGGATCACCAAGGAGCGGATCATCGATAAGGACGGTAAGGAGCCGGTTCCCTTCATCTCCATCCTGATTTATAATCACCTCTCGATGCCCGATCCTCCCGCCCCCTCGGGGGAGTGGATCACCTTCAGCTCGGTGCCTGCGTCCCACGCCAAGGACAAGGCCTGGGCGGGGCATGTGGAGGAGGTCATCGCGAGGCACTTCACGGGAGACGTCGAGGGACTGGAAAAGGCGTGCGAACGGCTGGGCGGCGTGCAGTCGGCGGTCAAGGGAAACCACGATGCGGCCTATGAGTTCCGGTTCTTTCCGCGGTATCCTGTTCTGCTCCAGTTCTATGATGCAGTGCCAGACGAGGATTTTCCCGCCCAGTGCAAGCTCCTTCTGGACAAGCATGTGAACCGCTACCTGGACATCGAATCGATCGTGGTGCTGGGCGAGGAGTTCGCCGGGAGGATGACGGCGTAGGACAAGCTCTGGAGCACCTGGCCGGACCGATGCTCTGAAAGCGTCCTGCGAACGTCAAGGCATGCGGCCTTAGAGCCTGGACTTTACACGGTACCGTGTTCGGCCTTCCTTCGTTATCTTCTCGACCAGGCCCTGAGTGACCAGGTCGGCGACCACTTCCTGAATGAGCGTTATTTGCCGAATAGCCGGTTTCTCCGGAAGCCGGTGCAGCATGATACCTTCCAGGGTGTCCTCCTCCCCGGGTTGACGGGACAGATGATCGAGTATTTCGCGGGCGATCTGGACCTGATCGGGCGGACATTCTTTCATGGCGACTTTCTCCACGATCCTTTCGATTTTATCAATATCTACTTGTAAGTATAGCGCATACAGATCAGCGCAAGTTGCGTCATCATAAAACCAGGATAATTATCCGGACATCGTATCGATCCTAGTGCTGGGCGAGGAGTTCGCCGGCCGCGTGACCGCGTAGATAAGATACTCCACGTTGCCGTCCTGTCCGGTGATAGGAGACGGGATAATACCCTGGACATCGAATCCGGCGCTCTGAAATGCCGTCCTAACCTTTTCCACAGCAGTGTTTCTAGCCGCCTCGTCCCGCACAATGCCGCCCTTCCCCACCTGGCCTTTCCCGACCTCGAACTGAGGCTTGATGAGGGCTATGATACCGCCGCCCGCTTTCAGGAACGGGATGACCGATGGGATGACCTTCTCCAGAGAGATAAAGGAGACATCGATGACAGCGACATCGATCTTCTCGGAGATCAGATCGGCGGCCATTTCCCGGATGTTGGTCCGTTCGATGACGACAACCCGGGGGTCCTGCCGTATCTTCCACGCCATCTGGCCATAGCCGACATCGACGGCAAAGACCTTCGTCGCGCCGTGCTGGAGCAGGCAGTCAGTGAATCCGCCCGTCGACGCGCCGACATCCAGCACGGTCGTGCTCGTTACATCGATGCTGAATTCCCGCAAAGCTGCCTCGAGCTTCAGCCCGCCCCTGCTGACATAGGGCATCTGCTCGCCGAGGATCCGTATGTCGGCATCATTTGCCACGAGCGTTCCGGCCTTGTCCTTCTTCTGCCCGTTGACCAGCACCTGGCCAGCCAGGATCAGCGCTTGTGCCTGTTCGCGGCTCTGCACCAACCCACGCTCAAAGAGATATCGATCAAGCCGGAGCTTGCCTGTTCTTTTTATTTTGTTATCAGCGATCATGGACCTTTGTATGGACCAAGTATATCTGAAGAGCGGCTGGAAAAGCAATTCTTCGTTCTTTGAAGTGAGATTCGCCACTAAAAAGTCATCCTTCGCTCCCCACGCCTGCGTTTTCCCGGGATTACCGTATCGACGGAAACTTCGCTCTGCCCTCCACTCGCCGTGACAGAGGGGTCGGTAAGGAAAGTCGCATTGACGGACTGGTAGGTGCTTGATATACTTAAAGTACATCGATAATTTATATCCCGAGCAAGGTGTTGCTATTTGGCGGAGCTGCCGGATCGGCAGGCGAAGCGAAAAAGGCGCACACCTACCCTTCCTGTTACGTGGCATCCTGCTCCTGGCTCCTCTTACAACACCTTGTTTTGCAAATAGAATAAGTCAGCAGCGGGCCTTCGTCCAAAGAGAGCGGTCGGTAAGGGACCATGGAAAACACCAATTTCTTTGATGATGATGCCGTCGAACAAGAGCAGGTCAGAAGGCGGATGAAATATCTTCTGGCACTCTTCCTGAGGCTGGCGGAAACCTCGTTGGTGCTGGGAGGAGGGGTCGGTTTGCTGCTTTTCCTGACCACTTTCCTCGGAGGTCCGAGGACTATCCTTCCCTACCTCTTGGGGCTTCTGGCCGGCATGTCCCTGACCGCGGCTGTGTTGACCTCTCTCCAGTTCAAAGCTGTGATCACCGTGTTCCTCGGCGGACTACTGCTGCCTGGATTGGCCGTTTACCTAAGCTACTTAGCGGGGAACGATCCCCGCGCATTTGACGCAGCGAGCTCAGTGCTGATGCCGTTTGTGGCATATGCAGCGGCCTCGCTCATCGGAGGTCTCATCATAGCAAGGATCTGGCAGAACATGCCGGCCAGGACAAGCCAGGTAAAGACTGAAAAAGAACCGGGACCGGTTTTGACCCAGGGAAAAGAGGAGCAAATGAGCCATGAAGGATCTCATGTCGACAAAGCTGCTTAAGATCCTGGCTATCTGGTCATTGATACCCAGTTATATTGTGGCGGGCGGCGCCATCGGTTACGGACTGGATAAATGGTTTACAACCTTTCCGTTTGTTACGGGCGCCGGCATCCTCATCGGCTTCGGTCTGGCGGTTCGCGATATGATGAGGTTGAAGAAAGAATGGTAATGCCTTGTCTCGGCAGCCGGAGGTGGGTTCATGTCGGAGACCGTTCGGCAGTTGATGCCCTATATTGTCATCTTCAACTTCGGCCTTGTGGCGCTGGTTCTGATAGCGCTGGCCCTCATGGCAACCCGTCGGAAACCGGCAGAAGTGCCCGATGTGCGCCAAAACGCCGCTGAGTTCGTCCTGGAGTGGTTCGTGCAGCAGGCCCGGGATATGCGCCCTGACGGCGTGCCGGTCATCGCGCCATTCCTCGCAAGCCTTTTTCTGTTCATCCTGGGCTGCAATCTCTTGTGCGTTCTGGCATTCCCGATCATCAACATCCCGCCGACAGCGTACTACAGCGGTACGCTGACGCTGGCCCTGATCGCTGTCATCGGGATTTCCGTCATCACCGCCCTTTTCAAAGGTGTTCCTGGAGCCTTCCAAAACCTCTTATGGCCCAATCCACTCCAGATTGTCTCACGGATTAGCGATGTCCTCTCGCTCTCTCTGCGGCTGTTCGGCAATATCGGCGGGGAATTCCTGGTCATTATGCTGGTTGTCAAAACAGCGCCCTACGGGATCCCTCTGATCATTCACGCCTTGGGCCTGATCCCGGCCTTCATTCAGCCGTTGGTCTTCACCCTGTTGACGGCGAACTTTCTGGCTGAAGCCATCCACCCTGAAGAAAAAGAGCCTCAAGAAAATAAACGCCAGGAAGCTTCGCCTGCAGAGCTGCCGTCGTCAGAACCGTCCCGAACAGGAGTGGTGAACGCCGTTCATGAAGAACGTTCTCTCCGTGAGCAAACCTGACCTCAAGAAAGGGGAACACCATGCAAGCAATCCTTTTGGTATTGATCCCGACGTTGACCATCGTTCCCACTGCCATTGTCGCGGCCATGGCCATGAAGATAATTTCCCGTGCGGCCATCGAAGGCATGACCAGGCAGCCGGAAGTGGCGCCCCAGCTTTTCACCGCCATGCTGGTTGCGATGGCCCTGGTTGAAGCGCTGGTAATCTACTGTCTGGTCGTCGCGCTGATGGTTGCGGCAAAGATCTAGTCGATCCGGGACTGTGCGGGGACAGCATATGGATCTCAATCCGCTGGAACAGCTGAATCTGATCGCCATGGCAGCGATAGCGGCCATTTTTCTGGTCACCCTCATAATCCTCAGAAAAGTGTTTTTCATCCCCCTGATCGATGTGATGGAAAAGAGGGCCGTCAAGCTCGAACGATCGCGCGCTCGGTATGAGGAAGCCGGCACCCTGATCGAGAAAGCGCGGGAAGAGGCTAAAAGGATTGCGGCCGAGGCGGCTGAAACAGCAGAGCGCCTCTCCGACGAAGTCAAAGAGGAGCTCGCCAGGATACGCGACTCAAAACGCGCAGAGGCCGGTGTCGAAGCGGAGAACATCCTCACCAGAGGGCGTAACGAGATTGCCCAGCTCAAGGAAGCGGAACAGGCCAGACTGAAAGAGCATCTCTTGACGTGCAGCAAGCAGACGCTGGTCAAGATGATCCCTGATGTTGACGAGGAAAGGCTTCTGTTCGTAGTCAACCGAGTACTTGCGGCCAGAGGAGCGGCAAAGGAACCATGAGCGAGCTCATCCAGGAAGTGTTACTGGAGATCACGGTGAAACCGCTGCAGTTCGCCGCCGAGGTCGTGCAATTTTTCGTCCTCGTCCTTATTATCCGGCTGATCCTGATCCGAGTCGTAGGATCCACACTGAAAGAGAGGCGAGAGCGCATTGCTGCCGATGTGGAAAAAGCCGATCAGGCGGACACGGCCTATGCGGCAGCCCAGCAACAGGCCGCTGTGCTGACGGCCGAAGCCCTTGCGGAAGCCCAGCGGAGCATCGAAGCAGTGAGGACTGCCGCGCAGGACGAACGCCGGCTGGGCCTGGACGGTGCTGAACAAGAAGCCAAGACGATCGTTCTCCAGGCCCGACAGACCGTCGAGACCGAAAAAGGCAGGGTTGCCGGCGAAGCGTCCGAAGAGCTGATCACGCTCATCACCCAGGTCGTCCGGCGCTTTATGGAGGAAACGCTGTCGGAAAGCGAGCGCCAGGCAGTGACGCAGAAGCTCATCCTCGCCAGCCTGAAAGAGATGGCAGACACCGGATCCCCTCAATGAGCACCCTCCAATACGGGACGGGTACTGGGCATGGCAGCCATGGTACAGAACCAGCATACGCGCGATATGTCCGCCCTGCGACGCCTCTTACAGGGCCTGCGGGAGCCTGTTGTGCTCCTGGAATCCCAGCTCCCCCTTGATCCCCTTCTCATCGGTCAGCTCAGGGAACAACTGACGGCTGCAGCGGGCAGAGCGATTTCGGTCGACGTGAAGGTGAATCCGCGACTGGATGTAGGCGCCCGGCTGATCCTCGGACGCGAGAAGAAGCTCGACCTCGATCTCCGGCAGAGACTCCTGGATGAGCTGGAATCACAGTTCACGGCGACAAAGCGAGCGGGATTGACGACGCTCGACGAGACAGCCGCTCACCTGGAAAGGATCATCGAGAAGACCGAGCCGCGTCTCCGCATCGAAGACCTGGCCGACCGGGGTGAAGTCGTACAGGTCGGCGACGGCATTGCGATCGTTTCCGGTCTGCGGGGAGTGGGCGCCCAAGAGATCGTCCGCTTCCAGCATGATGTCTACGGCATCGCATTTAACCTGCTGCGGGACACCGTGGGGTGCCTCCTGCTCGGCCGCGAGGAGGAGATCGAAGAAGGAAGCCTCGTGGAAAGGACCGGCCACCTGATGCAGGTCCCCGTCGGCAAGGCGCTCGTGGGCCGGATCCTGAATGCTCTGGGCTTGCCGATCGACGGAAAAGGACCGGTCGGGACGGAGAAGTACCGGCCGGCGGAACGGATCGCGCCTGGCGTGGTCAAGCGTCACCCGGTGATCGAGCCGCTTCACACCGGGATCAAGATCATCGATGCCCTCGTTCCCCTGGGCCGCGGCCAGCGCGAACTTATCCTCGGCGACCGGACGATCGGGAAGACCACGATCGCCATTGACACCATTTTGAGCCAGAAGGGCGCCGGCGTCACCTGCATCTATGCGGCAATCGGCCAGAAGGCGTCGACGGTGGCCCGCGTGGTCCGCGCGCTCCAGGACCGGGGCGCTATGGAGTACACGATCGTTGTCGTGGCCTTCGCCGATGAGGCACCGGCATTCCGCTACCTTCTTCCCTATGCAGCGTGTTCCATGGGCGAGGAATTGATGGACAACGGCGGTCATGCCCTCGTTGTCTACGATGATTTGAGCAAGCATGCCGTCACCTACCGGGAGATATCGTCGCTGCTCAAGCGGCCGATCGGACGCGAAGCCTATCCCGGCGACATCTTCTATATCCACGCACGCCTCCTGGAACGGGCCGCGCGGCTGCGGGATGACCTTGGCGGCGGCTCGCTGACCGCGCTCCCCATCGTTGAGACCCTGGCTGGAGATATCTCCGCCTTTATCCCGACCAATGTCATTTCCATCTGCGACGGCCAGATCTTCCTCGATACGGGCCTGTTCAATGAAGGCTTCAGGCCGGCCATGGATGTCGGGCTGTCCGTTTCCCGGGTCGGCGGCATGGCCCAGACCCGGGTGATGAAAAAGGTGGCCGGCCGCCTGCGGATTGACCTCGCCCAGTACCATGAGATGGCACAGTTCGTCAAGTTCGGCGCGGAAGTCGACCAGGCAACCCTGGATCAACTGACGCGGGGCGAGCGGGAACGGGAGGTGTTGAAACAGGAACTCCACAATCCACTGTCGCTGGAAAAACAGATCGCCATTCTGTATGCAGCGGTCAACGGCTATCTCGATACGGTTCCAGTGGAGCAGGTCAGGGCCTATGAAGAACAGCTCCTTGCCTTTATGGAGTCCCGGTACCCTGCCGTGCTCCAGAGCATCGGCGAGCTCAAAGACCTGGCCGAGGATGCGGAAAAGGTCCTGGTGCAGGCCATGAACCGCTTTACCAGGGATTTTCTGCAGCAGAAGGAAGGATCTCATCAATTTACGCCGGCAACGTAAGGGAGTAACGCTGTGCAAAAACTGCTCGAGCTCGTGCAGAGAATAAACTCCGTCCAGAACATCGAAACGATCACCCGGACACTGGCGACGGTCTCAGCAGCCAAACTTTCCTGGTCACGACGCCGGGCTGCTGGTCTGCGGGTGTATACCCGGAAGATCGAGAACATCCTGTACACGCAACAGGCGTATCGGGCAGGCAGCGGCATGCGTGCCGGTTCTCTCTCACCGCTGCTTACGGAACGGCAGGCGGCGCACAGGGTCGCCGTGCTCGTCATTACGGCTGACCGGGGGATGTGCGGCAGCTATAACCTCGCGGCGTGCCGCTTGGCGTTGGACTTCTGGACAAAGGCGAAAAAGGCTGGGCAGAACACCCTCTTCCTGGTGAAGGGAAGAAAAGGTGAGCGGTATTTCCGGAAGCGAGGCGCCGTCATAGCTTACGCTGAAGGCTGGCGCCGCGAAGGTGTCCGGTCGGAAGAGGTCGAGAAGTTACTCTCCCGCCTGCTCGATCTGTTCTTGAGCGGAACCGTCGATGAGGTCTACACCGTCTACACCCAGTTTTACTCGCCCATCAGGAGGCTGCCGAAGATCAAACGTCTGCTTCCGGTCACGCTGGAACTGCACGGACACGGGAGGGAAGCGACCGAGAAATGGTATTACGAGCCGTCGTTCCGGGAGATCATTGACGAGCTCCTGGATATCCATGTGCGGGTCCAATTGTATGACGTCCTCCTGGAGTCCTATGCCAGCGAACAGGGGGCGCGCATGATCACCATGGAGGAGGCCACAGAACGGGCGGATAAGACCCTGGGAGAATGCAGAATTCTCTACAACCGTCTGCGGCGGGAATCCATCACCATCGACCTCCTCGGCGTTCTCTTTGCCGCCAAAGTTGTTGAAGAGGTCAAGAGCACTCCCGGCGAACTCGCATAAACGCGGAAGGCAACCATGAAACAGGAAGAGATCATCGAAAAGGCCTTGAACAGGCTCATCAGGGAGTTCACCGAGGACCAGGCAGAAAGTACCAGGAGAAAACGGAAAGAGATCCTCGATAAGGTCCTGGACAAGCTTGTCGGGGAGTTTACCGAGGAGCAAGCGGAAGGCGCGGTCATTCAGGTGATGGGCCCGGTCGTCGATGTGGAATTCAGCGGCCGGCTCCCTGCTATCAATAGCCTGCTTCGTGCCGGCGACAAGGACACCGGCCTCCCGCTGGAGGCTGTCCAGCTCCTTGGCGAAGGGATCGTCCGGACGATTGCCCTCGATTCATCGGACGCCCTGGCCCGGGGGACCATGGTCTTCGATACGGGCATGCCGATCTCGGTACCGACAGGGACGGAAATCCTGGGG
>JAAXXJ010000419.1 GCA_013334545.1 Nitrospirota bacterium
AGTTCACCGGGTGTTCTCGGATCTTGGAGAATATCTTGTTCCGGGAGACCTCCTTGTCCTGAACGATACGAAGGTCTTCCCCTGCCGGTTGCAGGCCCGGAAGGCGGGGGGCGGCAAGGCCGAGCTCTTCCTGCTCGAGGAAAAGGGGATCAACCTTTGGCAAGCCATGGTCAAGGGCGGGGTGGACGCCGGGAAGACAGTCTTCGTCGCGCCGGACATCGAGGCAGAGGTGTTATCTGAGGCGCGAGACGGCATCCGGCTCGTGCGCTTCCATGGGGTAACGGACATCAGGGCGAGGCTCGACGACCTGGGCAGGACGCCGCTCCCGCCGTACATCAAGCGTGAACCCTTTGCCGAAGACCGTGATCGGTATCAGACCGTATACGCGAACAGGGAAGGGGCTGTGGCTGCGCCGACCGCGGGGCTGCATTTTACCGGTGAACTCCTCCAGCGGATGCGCGACCGGGGGATCGGTACGGCCATGGTGACCCTCCACGTCGGGCCGGGAACGTTTCAACCCGTGCGGACCGAGGACATCGCGAGACACCGGATGCATGCCGAGCGATACGAGGTCCCGGCGGGTACGGCCGAACAGGTCAACCGCGCAAGATCGGAAGGGCGACGGATCATCGCGGTGGGCACTACCAGCGTGCGCGCGCTGGAGACCGCGGTACGGACCGACGGGAAGGTGCATGGCGGCGCGGGCTCCTCGGCACTGTTCATTACGCCAGGGTACCGTTTCAACGTCGTGACCGGCCTGGTCACGAACTTCCATCTGCCGAAGTCGACGCTGCTCATGCTCGTCGCCGCGTTCGCGGGGAGGGAGGCTGTCCTGTCTGCGTACCGCGAGGCCGTCAGGCAATGTTACCGGTTCTTCAGCTATGGCGACGCGATGCTCATCCTGTAACTATCCCTGTCGTGCAGCGTTCCCTTCGAACGGAGTCCGTAATGCTTGATCAGCGGGGCGGCATCATATCAAAGATATTCATCATCCCGGTGGGCGTTGTGGTGATCATCGGCGTCTTCTCCCTTGGTTACTATGTGGGGAGGGACCAGGGCAGGAAGACGGCATCGAACGAGAAACCGGCTGCCCTCCCCGAGGTGGTCTCGCAGTATCTGCCCAAGAAGGAGGAGTTTACCTTCTACAAGACGCTGACCGAAAAAGGTGAAAAGACGGTATCCATCGACCTGAAGCCGAAGCAGAGACCGGAGGAGGCCGCTCCTTCGAGAAAGGAGAATGCCCTTCCTTCTGCCGAATCGAAGCCGAAGCCGCAGGAAACGGCAAAAGCCCCCGAGGCAAGGGCCGAGAAGACCGCAGCCAAACCGGCTGTCCAGCAGACGGCCAAGTCACAGCATCCGCCGGCTCCTGCTCCGAAGGAACCTGCGGTCGCGAAGCAGGCGCCGCCGTCGAAGGTCCGGTATACGATCCAGGTGGGGTCCTATCCCGAGAAGGCCATGGCTGAGGAGGAAACAAGGAACATGAAGAAACGCGGGTACGCCGCGTTCCTCGTGGCCAGCGAGATCCCGGAAAAAGGAAAGTGGTACCGCGTGCGTGTAGGGAGCTTTGCGAACAAGCAGTCAGCGGAAAAGCTGGCAAAGGAGTTGAAGAGCAAGGAAGGGATCGACGGATTCATCACGACGGAGTGAAATAAGCGGTAGACGGTGAACGGTAAAAGGAAGAAGGTAAACGAACAAGGGGGAAGAACCTTTTTCTATCAGTCTTATTGTTCTGTCCGGTATTAATGCACCGTCTGCGGGCTTACCCGCTCTACGGGAAGGGGGACCATGGCGACCTGGTCGTTGTCCAGCAGCATCTCAAGCCAGTAGGTCCCGGGCGCCGGAAAGGAAGTGTTGAAGCGGATCGAGATGTCCCGGTGCCGCTGGGTTTCATTGACGAGCGTAAACTTCGCCTCCGACTCGGAGAGGACCGTTCTCCGGTCAGGTGCAAGGAGCCTGATCTTCGCCAGAAACTCTCCCCGACCGCCGGACCATTCGTTCATGATCGCGAAGCGCGGGTGGAGAGCCGGGAATGTCCCGGCCGAGATGGTCTCGAACAGGCCCATAAGGCTGAACTTCCCGCCCGCTTCCTGACGCACATCGTCGCACACAATGGTGTGCACCAGCGTTGGTCGTATCTTGTTGGTCGCCATGACGGAACAGTAACACAGAAGGGCGCCTCAGTCAACGGCTTTTCCCTTGACAAATCCCTGTATTATCAGTAATCTTAGCCCCACAGAAGCGGCTGCACATGCCCGTTTCAGGCGACTGAGACAGTCCAGCAAGCGTATTTTTCTATGACACCGTCGGAACTGAACAACCTCATCGAAAGCTTCCACCCTCTCGAGAACAAGCTCCTCCTGAGCTTCTCGCGGTCGGCGAGCCTTTCGGCTTCCGGCATCATGGCCGTCTCAGGCCTTGATGAGTCGCGCCTGGACATGGCTGCCGGATGGCTTACCTCCAAG
>JAAXXJ010000420.1 GCA_013334545.1 Nitrospirota bacterium
CGCGGCCGAGCGGACGTGGCCTTAGACCGGTCCAAAATTTCGTTCAGGCTGCGAAGGGGATATGCAAAAAAGTTACCTGATCCGGGTATTACCCACACAAAACCCGGACAGGAGAAAAAAAAGGCACTGTCCAAGGGACAGTGCCTTTTTGCCTGAAGGTCGATCATGGTTCCCAACTGGTGGACCGGCACGGCGTTCTTGCTAGCATACGCCGGCGTCTGCATGGTCAAATTGATCCAGGCGCTCGATGCGCGCTTCACGTTCCGGGGCAGCCGCGTTACTTGCCTTTCCCCGGCGGGAACTGCTTCAGAAGCTCAGCGATCACCTGGTTGATGCGCTGCTGCTGCTCCTCGGGTGAGGCCTTTGCCTGGATGGCCGCGGTCGCCGTTCCCTGCCAGATCAGCGTCCTGGCCTTCGCATCAACGATGTTCAGGTTGAGCGTGCCCTCTTGCTTTTCCCGAGGCTTGCTCTTTCCCCCGCCCACATGCACCGAGCCATGGCTGCCCACCGGTACGGCAATGGATGCGCCGATCCCCACGGAGCCTCCGGTCACCGTCTTTCTGATCCCCTCCAGGGAAACCAGAAAATCGGGGGCATCAGCGGAACGGCTGTATCCCTTTGCCTGCAGCTGGCTGTTCACGGAGCCTTGGACTCGCTTCTCCGTCATTTCTTCCATCTGGTCGCCCGGAGGAGACGGCATCCATTCAAAGGTCCTGAGCTTCGAGAAATCGTACGTCGTATCGTAATCATGCACAACGGCGAGCGGAGCAGCACAGCCAAGCATGAGAACGAGTCCAACCAGCACCAATAGAGACGACAGCGGTTTCATATGACCTCCCTTCGAGGACCGCTCGCCCCAACGGACGGCGGAAAGAAGAACGGCGTCCCGGTGCTGCCAATGATCACACCGGCAGGCTCCGGCATCACCTGTCAAGCCAGGTTCCTGCCCTACGGTATCACCTTGTCCTTGCGAATGGCATCAATCATCGTGGCCACGTAGTCCTTGATCAGCTTCTGGTCCTTGTCCCCGATCCGCGTTGCTGCCGCACCCGACCAGATCAGCTTCTGGGAGTTCGCATCGAACAGGCTCGTCTCCGTCATGACATAGTTGTCTTCGACCGTATAGCTCGGTGTATAGGTGGCCGTGTACCCGGCGTTGTAATAACCCGGATAGGAGCGGTAATAGGGTGCCGGCTGATACATCGGACCGGGCATGGGCTGATAGTTGACCGTGCCCGGCACCTGGACCAGCTCCGTCTTCGTCCCGGTGACCTGCGTGAGCAGCAGGGCGTCGAATCCGAGTGACTTGATCTTCTCCTCCAGGACCTCCTTCTTCACCAGCTCCTCTCCGGGGAAGACCTCATAGCCGGGGACCGCGTTGACCCCCCGATACTTGAAATGCGCGACGAACTCGTCCTCGAAGATGCGGCGTCGCATCTGGTTCTTCAGGACCGCATAGACCAATATCTTCTTCGGGCTGCCCTGGTAGGCAGGGTCCTTCCAGGCCGAGGTCAATTCCGTGGACGCGCAGCCGGTGAACAGGGCCACCGCTGCAAGCAGGAACAACAGGTATCCAGTTATTCTCTTCATCGTAGTACGCTCCCCTTTTTTCGTTCGGACGTACTGGTCCTTACCGCGGTCCATTATAGCCAATCCGTCAGCGTAATGCCAGCACTGATCCGGTTCGTCGCACCCTTTCTGCCGTGCTGTCTTTTCAGAACCCGTATCCGAACCGCAGGTAGACCCCGTAATTGTAAGACTTGCCCTGCGCGTACTCGAGGTTCACCACCATCTTCTCCTTCGGTTTGACGACATACTGAATGCCAGAGCTATAGGATAGATACCGATTCACGCTGTCCGTGCATTTCTCTCCGTTCCCGTTGATACTCGTTCTTTCTCCTCATCTTACTTCACGGACATCTTTATGGTCTGCGAATACTCCACCCACAGCATATCGCCGCGCCGGATCTCATCGAACCGCTTTGCCTCAGGCCCGATCTTGTAGGTCATCATGACGCCGGTGCGGCCTTTGAAGGTTACCGTGCGCTGTTCGTAGTCGATGGTCTCGATCTTGGTCCTCAGGGTTCCCTCGATCGTGCGAATGCCCGACGGCTTCTCGCCCGGCAAGGGGGCCGTCTGCCCTTCGACACCGATATTCATCGGGTCTCCCGGACCGGGTTTGACCTCCGCCTCGATGGTCTGGAAGGTCTCGATGTTCACCTCGTCCCCGACCCGCAACTTATTGAGGTTGTGGATATCGGTCCCGACCTTAACGATCCGCACCTTCCCTGATTCATCCTTCAACGTGACCTTCCGCGTCGCATAATCGACGTCCTCCACCTTCTCCTTCGTCACCTTGGCCTCGGTGATGGTGAAGCTCGGATTCCCGCCGGCGACCTGTCCATCGGCCACCGCCGTCGTCCACGCCACAAGCACTACGGTCAACAATCCGAACGCT
>JAAXXJ010000421.1 GCA_013334545.1 Nitrospirota bacterium
CTCAGCGGCATGTAGCCCCGGCCGTAAGGCCAGCCGTAGGCCCATCGATACCAGGCCGGGAAGACGGGATGGCCGCCGGCACGGACGCCGAGGTACATGGTCTCGGAAAGCGCCTTGTCGCCGGTGTGTTCGAGCACGCAGCCGCGGAGTGCCGCATCCGCTCGTTTTCGCTCCTCCTCGGTCCCGCCTCGCCAGTAGGCGATGTCATGCAACAGGCAGCAACCGCACCATTCCGCCCGGTCCGTTATGGTGCCGTCGGGGAAGAGGCTGCAGCCGTCGCTCGTAAAGTCCGCCAGGTCCGCAGCGTCCGCCGGTGTGCCGGCGGAGAGGCAGGCAAGAACGAGCACAGCGATCAGGAGGGGAATTTCTTGGACCGTCCGTCCCGATGGTCGCAAAAACGTCGTGATCATGCCGCTGTCACCCCCGCCTTCGGCCGGAATTCATGGACATTGATGGCGACGAGCGTCGGACCGGGGAGCGGGCCGCGGCCGAAGAAGAGCGGCAGAACGCGCCGTTCCGTCGGGGCATTGATGCCGTCGAAGGAACGGTACCCGTCGCACAGATGGGCGGCATGGGCCCAGCCGCCGACGACCTCGGCGGTGTAGTCCAACCGACGGAGGAGATGCTGCCCGTCGAAATAGAAGATCTGCTGTCTGCAGTGGGTCGGGATGGATTCGGGGAATGTGATCTGCAGGCGGGTGAATGATGCCAGGCTGCCCTTTGCCAGCCCCAGCTCCGTGACCATGACGCCGGGAAAGGTGAGGAGAAAGGGTGTGGTCAGATAGTTCCACGTCGCGTACCCGGCGAAGTAGATGAAGTCGAGTTCGTCCCACGAGAACAGACGCCTGAGCGAACGGAACACATCTCGCGGGTTCTCGCGGCGGCTGAGGACGCTACCCTGTGCATCGCTGATGCGGACCTCGTTCGTTCCAATGATCTCAGCGGTCTGGCCGGCGCGGGGGAAATCAATGAAGGCGAAACGCGGCTCGCGGGTCCAGGCGCGCATACGAACATGGTCCAACACCGGCCGTTGCTTTGCCGTGAACAGGAAGCCCGAAGCGGAGATGACCGCGTCGATGGCCTCGATGCTGTTCCAGGTATCGATGCCGCCGTGGGCGGCAAGGATGCGGTTGAGAATGGGAAGGGAGGAGCTCATGAGGTATCGGTGGCATCGCGATGCCGGACAATGGTCACTGGAGGGCCATGGTCATGATCCTATTCTGCCGGGCAACTAATGATTGAGCAGTCTTCGGCATTATAGCAAAATCCAAGTTCGGCTGTCACATGATTTGTCGCGTTCATGGCAGGAAGGCTTCTGTAATAATATGGCGCAATCCGCTCAGCACCCCATTTCCCCTGTTTGAGGACTTTTCGGCCGATCCTCGCGAAAATTATCCCGCTGAGCAAATGTGGGATCGCTCCATCGCCATGCTCCTCGCAAGGACACAATCGGCAGTATGTTCGCATCAGCGCTCTCACAGGATGCTTGAATTTCTCCGTCCGTATATGTTAGAGTGCCTTCCGTGTTCACCGCGCTCGTCATCTTCCTCATCACCTATCTTTTCATCGGCCTGCGCCAGATCCCGCGCGTGCACATCGACCGGCCCGCCGGAGCGCTGGTGGGCGCCGTGCTCATGGTCGTCACGGGCGTGCTCACGCTCGACGAGGCCTTTGCAGCCGTCGACCTGCACACGCTGCTCCTGCTGCTCGGGATGATGATCATCACGGTCTACCTCCGGGCCGCCGGTTTCTTCGAGCTCATGGCAGCCCGGATCCTGTCGTACTCCCGGACCCCGCTCCAGCTCGTGACGCTCGTGACCCTGTCGTCGGGCATCCTCTCCGCCCTGTTCGTGAACGACACCATCTGCCTGCTGTACACGCCGATCATCCTGGAAGTGACAGCGCAGCTCGACGTCCACCCCATGCCCTACCTCCTGGCGCTCGCCACGGCATCGAACATCGGCAGCGTCATGACCATCACCGGTAATCCGCAGAACATGCTGATCGGCATCTATTCCGGGATACCCTATCTGTCCTTCTTCAGCGCGCTCGTACCGGTCACGATCATCGGGTTCCTGGTGAGCATCGCCGTGATACGGGTCGTGTACCGGAAGGACCTGAATGGACGTCCGTTCGCGCATATACCGATCATGCCCGTCGTTGAGGTGAACGGCCCGCTGCTGGCAAAGTCGCTCGCCGTCTGCGCCGGCGTGCTGACGGCCTTCTCCCTCGGCTATCCTTATTCGCTGACCGCAGCGGCGGGGGCAGTGCTCCTGATGCTCATCGGCGGGATCCGCACGGAGCGGGTCCTCGAGGGCGTCGACTGGACGCTCCTGCTGTTCTTTTCGGGCCTGTTCGTCGTCATGCACGGCGTCCAGGCCTCCGGTCTCGCCGGTTCAATGATCGGACAGGCGGGCGACCTGTCGTCCTATCCTCCGGCGGGCAGGATCGCGG
>JAAXXJ010000110.1 GCA_013334545.1 Nitrospirota bacterium
CTGGTTCTTGAACTCACGGATAGATAGCAGGGCATCAGCGCCGGAAACGGGATCGCCCGGCTTGAACTCGCCCGTAGCCTTGTCAGCCTCCAGGAAGTTCCGCGAGGTCACGGTCATGACCGCGCTGAAAAAATACTGGTCGTTCCGCACATCGGGGAACGGCGAGGTTGCGCCGAGGAACTTTGTGGCAAGCTTCTCATCGCCCGACACCTTGATCAGGATGTCCTCGAGCATCACGGCGAACTCGCCTTTGGTAATGCGCTTATTCGGCTCGAACGTGTGGTTCGGGCCCGCCTCGAGACCGCGGACCTGGAGCTTCAGGATCGTCTCAATGCTCGCCTTGAGCCAGTTGTCCTTGATATCCGTCGCGGCCTCCATCTTCACCGTCTTGTCGGGGGAGAACTGCGTCGATGACTCCGGCGGTGCCTTGAACGTCGTGTCGTAGGTCTTGGGCCCGCGCTTGGTAAAGAGCTTCTCCAAGTTCAATTCCTGATCGAAGAGTGCGGCGACATCTGCCCGGTCGATCTTGTCGATCAGGGCGATCTTCTTGCCGATCTCGGTGCCCGGCGCGGCGCGCTGGATCTTCTGGATCAAAGCCCATTCGGCATTGGCCTCGCCCGTGAAGTCCTTGTTCAGGTCCAGGACGGTGCGGAACATACCCGCGGCCTTGTCGAAATCGAGGTCGACCTTGTAGGCCATACCCATGTAGTAGTGAAGCCGGGCATTGTTCGGTTCCTTTGCATTTGCGGTCTTGAACTCGCTTTCGGCATCCTTGATCAGGCCCTTCGCCTTACCCGGCTCCTTGACCATCTGGAGACCGTAGAGGCGGATCATGCCGATCCGGGCCTCAATGCCTTTTGTTTCATTGCTCTTGGCCTTCTCCATATTCTCGAAAGCGGCCTTGAAGTCGCCTTTCTGACCAAGAACGAGGCCCTTCCCGATGTAGCCGAGCGGCGACTTGGGGTCAAGGTCGACAGCCCGCTGGAATTCCCGCATTGCGTCATCAAACTGCTCTTTTGCAAAGAACTTGAGCCCCTGGTTGTAATGGTACTCAGGCGTGTCCAGTACCGAAGTTGGCGGTGCTGCCTTGGGGCCGCATCCCACGGCTACGAGGGCAACGATCACGATCATCAGTGTCATGAGCCGATTCATATGGGTAAACATGCCGAACCTCCGTTCGTGTATATTTTCCTTCCTCATCTACAGATCTACAGGGCTACTCTATCGCGAGAGAATGCCGTAGTGTGAGCTCTTAATCAACCAGGATGATCACTTTGCATTTCTCCAGGAAACTCAGGTTCTGTGCCGCGCCGTGGATCGTGCCTGCGTCGGCGTTGGAGATCACCACATCGACCCGCGCATCGCCTGAGGCCTTGATGGCCTTCACGAGGAGCGGCTTGTCGGTGACCCGGGGGTTCTGCTGCGCCTGCAGCGGATCCTTCAGGTAACCAGCCATGCCTTCGCGGACGGCCCAGTCGCGGTTTATCCATGCCGAACCATAGACCTCCTTGCCATCCTCGTTCAGGATCTTGGGTGCCATAGCCGGCCTGACGCCGAGCCCGCGGGCATCAACGATAAGCCCGGTAAATGCTTGGCCGGTACCGCCGGATGTCGCACCAATGCCCGTCGGCTGCACCGGCGGGGTTTTGGGGAGCAGCGAATCAGCGAGCGCGCCGGTCAGTTTCATTCCCACGGTGACCTCGACTGAGCCATCGGACATATATTTCTTGTCCATGACCATCGCTCCCTGCACGAACCCGCTGACCTGGGTGCGGATCAGATCGCTCGTGACCATGAAGTTCTCCACCGTCGTTGTCGAGTCGACACGGACGCCCTTCACTGCCTCAAGCAGGTTCCGGTACGCAACGACCTGCGCTGCGCGCTCTGCCATGGCACGGGCCTGTGCCGCGTTTGCCGGTTGTGCCGGAGGCGCTCCGATACCTACCGCGGTGATCACTCCGGTTGTCCAGTCGATCTTGCCGGACGATCCAACCGACGTCTCCACATCCTTTACCGTGCCCACGAGCTGGGCAAAGGCGTTGCTGCCCAGCAAAATCATGCCAACCACAACCAGTAATACAAATAAAACGTTCTTTCCGCGACGCATGATATACCTCCTTCGGGATTAGCAAAAGTATATAAATATATTTATCGAAGACCAGGAAATGCTAATGACCTTCTGCCGATCGGCAAGACAGCTATAGTGCTCACCTCCCCCTTGAACGACGATCTTTTATCGATTATGGTATAGGATTTCACAGAAAGCAGTGCAAGTCAAGGTACAATTCACCTTAATAATCACCTTACGCTGACCGGGGAACACGGCGCGGTATTGTGGCCAGACAGGATATCAAAGAACTGACGTGAAACTATACCTGAGCCTGCAAGTATTGTCAAGATAATCAAGAGGATACCTTGCTGAGCAGCGAGAAAACCGCGGGCAAAAAATGAAGCTGACCTGTCAGAAGTCGATGCCCTTCTGGGCCGCAACCCCGGCATCATAGGGATGCTTCAGTGAACGCATTTCCGTGACTATGTCTGCCATGGCGATAAGGTCGGGATGAGCATTTCTGCCTGTAAGAATCACATGCAGTTTCTTCGGCTTGTTCTTGAGGTTCTCAAGAAGCTCTTCCCGGTCGATAAGCCCGAGGTCCACTGCAACATTGATCTCATCAAGGATTACAATGTCCCAGTAACCCGACGATATCCGTTGCCGGGCCAGGTCAAAGGCATCTTCGGCAGCTTTCTTGTGGTCCGGCAGGGGGACCGTATGCCCCGGAATGTTTACGAACCCTCTGCCCGTGGTGATCATCTCGAATCCCGGTTTGAGCAGCTCTGCAGCGCGTTCTTCCCCGCTATCCGTCGGGCTTTTCACGAACTGGATCATGGACACATGCATGTTATGTCCGCATGCGCGAAGCGCCGTGCCGAGCGCCGCAGAGGTCTTGCCTTTGCCGTCGCCGGTATAAACGATAATCAGGCCCTTCGGCATCACTTGACGCGCGATTCAGCTGCCTGCCAGTTGATATTGGCAAAGAACGCCTCGATGTAGTCGGCCCGCTTCAACTGATAGTCGGTGAAATATGCATGCTCAAAAACATCCATGATCAGGATTGGGGCACATCCGGCAAGATGGGCCACATCATGCTCATTGATCCAGGAATTGAACAGCCGGTGACCGGCCTCGTCATGGTAAAGGACCACCCATCCGATTCCCCGCATCGTGCCGCAAGCCTTGAAGTCCTTTTCCCACGCATCGATACTGCCAAACTGCGTTTCAATCCTTTTTGCCAGTTTTCCCGACTTGTCGATGCCGCCGCTCCCCTTGAGGTTCTCGAAGTAGAGCTCATGGAGCCGCATGCCGTTGAATTCCCACCCGAAGCGGCGCTTCAGCTCTGCGAACTCGGGTGTCCCCGTCTTTCCCTCCATCAGCATCTGCGCGAGCGTGTCGGCGACCTTGTTGGTGTTCGTTACATATCCCTGATACAAGGTAAAGTGGTTCTTGAGCAGCGTTTCGCTGAATCCCTTCAGTCCGACCAATGGGCTGTAATCTTTTGCAGTGTACGGCATGGTGTCCTCCTGTTTACAGTACGAGAATGAATTGATATCACTTATTTGTAAGCATAGCATCTCCTCTGATAAAATTCAAGAGCGGCCCTCTTCACGATGAGGCCGATCAGGAAGAACGACACGATTTTGCATTTCCTGCATCGACATTGTATAATGCCGTCATGAAAGCAAAGTCGTTCCTTACCTATGCCTTCCTTGCGTTTATGGCAGTCCTTATCGGCAGTCTGGTGGGTTATGTCCTGTATTCTGCCTGGGACCTTCCTGAGGTCCAGGCCCTTGAACATTTCAAGCCGAGCATCACCACCCGCGTCTATTCCGACTCGAACCAGCTCCTAGCGGAGTTCTTCGTCGAGAACCGCACGCCCGTAGAGCTTTCCAGCGTGCCGGATGTGCTCATCAAAGCGCTCATCGCCACTGAGGATACGAGGTTCTATTCCCACAGTGGCCTTGATTACCGTGGTATCGCGCGGGCGTTCGTGCGGAACGTACGGGGAGGAAAGATCCTCGAGGGCGGCAGTACCTTAACCCAGCAGCTCGCGAAAGTCCTTTTCCTGACCCCCGAACGAAGCTACCTGCGCAAGCTTAAGGAAATGACGCTGGCCCTCAAGATCGAACAGCGGTATACGAAGCAGGAGATCCTCACACTCTATCTGAACCAGATCTACTTCGGAAGCGGCGCCTACGGCATCGAGGCGGCAGCGCAGACCTATTTCGGGAAACCGGCCCGCGACCTCAACCTTGCGGAATGCGCGCTCCTCGCGGGCATCCCCCGTTCACCGAAATATTACTCGCCCTTCAGATCGCATGAGAACGCGCTGGCCAGACGAAAGCACGTCTTAGACCGGCTGGTCAAAACAACGGCCATTGCTCCGGCACAGGCCGAAGAGGCAAATCAAGCACCGCTACCTACCCAGCCGACCATCCAGCACAAGGGTCCTGCGCCGGCCCCCTATTTCGTGGAATATATCCGTCAGAAGGTCGAGGAGCGATTCGGTTCCAGCATCCTATATTCCGGCGGCCTGAACATCTATACCAGCATCAACAGCACCCTCCAAGGTTATGCGGAACGCTCCCTGCTGGCCGGCCTGGAGAGAATTGATGCGAAGCTCGACCGGAAGCACAGCGGCAAGCAGCCCCTCCAGGCGGCCATCATCGCCATTGAACCCTCGACGGGCCATATCCGAGCCATGGTGGGCGGCCGGGATTTCAACGAGAGCCAGTTCAATCGCGCCTGGCAGGCGCTGCGCCAGCCGGGTTCGGCGTTCAAGCCCATAGTGTACGCAGCTGCGCTCGACCGGGGATATAGCGCAGCGGACCTCTTGAGCGATACCCCTATGAGCATCAAGGTCGACAGCAAGAAGACCTGGACGCCGGAGAACTTCACGAAGACCTACCAAGGGGACGTGACCCTCAGGAAAGCGCTGGCCCAGTCCCTCAATGTTCCCACCGTGCGGATGCTCTCGAAGATCGGAATTGACGAGACCATACGTTTTGCCCGTTCCTTGGGTATCAGGAGCCCGTTGAGACCGGTTCTCCCTCTCGCCCTGGGGAGTTCTGACGTAACACTCCTGGAACTCACCGCTGCCTATGCCGTCTTTGCCAACAGCGGCGTGAGACGGGATCCGGTCGCCATCCTGCTGATCACCGATAGCAGCGGCAGGGTCCTCTATGCAAGCGATTCGATGCCGGTGCAGGCCGTGAAGCCGGAAACCGCTTATCTTGTCACGAATCTGCTTAAAGGCGTCATCGACCGCGGCACCGGATGGAAAGCGCGTGAACTCGGCAGGCCGGTAGCCGGCAAGACCGGCACGACGAACGATTACCGTGATGCATGGTTCATCGGGTATACGCCTACACTGGTATCAGGTGTGTGGGTCGGCTATGATGACCAGCGGAGCCTGGGGCCTAAGGCGACCGGCTCCCGTGCCGCCCTGCCCATGTGGCTCGAATTCATGAAATATGCCCATCAGGGCCAGGAGCCGGTTGACTTCAGCGCGCCGGACAGCATCATCTATCGGAGCATCGATCCCCGGACCGGCCTTCTGAGCACCGAGCAGTGCAGAAGCTCGCTTCGCGAAGCGTTCCTCCCGGGCACGGAACCTCGAAAATACTGCGAAGAACAGGGAGCCCTGGACGACGAACCATCGATCCAGGACGAAGCCCCTGAATAATCAAGATTTGTTTGACAAGCATGGGATTGTTTGTTAATCTCTAGCCGTGGAATTCAGACTTTCTCAGCTTACCGACTACATTCCGTCATCTCTCCTCGATAAACTGATCCCGAAGGAGCTCTTTTCACGACTGGACATTGCCAGCAAGATGCTGCTTGGATATCTGGTGCTGGTTGTCCTTACGGTGGTGGTGGTCGTCTACGCTCTGGTCAGCCTCCAGAACCTCAACAGTCTTAACGCCAGCATCGTCACCATCGACGTGCCGATCCAGGAGGCGTCCGACAAGATGCAGGAGGGGCTCCTGGCCCAGGACACCTATGAGAAACGGTTCCTCATCTTCAACGACAATGAACGACGCACGCTATTCTTGAAGCGCGGCGAAGAGTTCCGTGAATGGCTGGATCGCCTCCACAAACTGCCTGACAGCAGCCACCTCCCCCTCGGGAAGCTCACGAGACTCTACCAGGAATATAGCGACTCGTTCGCCGAAGAAGTTCAGCTGATGAAGGCTGGGAACCGCGACGGCGCGGCGCGGATTTCGAACGGACCGATGAAAGAACTGTTCGAGCAGATCAGGGAACTGCTCCAGAACATGCTCAATGACGCCACTTCCTCGCGGGACAAAAAGATGAAACAGATCAGTGACAGCGGGAAAATGGCGTTCCTGATAACGGCCCTACTGTCCGTCCTGAGCCTCATCTTCGGGATCCTGGGCAGCGTCGTCGTGACCCATCATATTTCATCGTCCATCAAGCAGCTGAGCGTCGCCACCGGCCAGATCGCCGAGGGGAACTTCGATTACGACCCCCAGATCCGGAGCAAGGACGAGATCGGTTCACTGGCAACGGCATTCGTCGAGATGGGCAAGCGGCTGAGAAAGCTCGAGGAAATGTATCTCGATGCAAGCCCCCTCACCCGTCTCCCCGGGGGCGTTGCAATCGAAAACGTGCTGAAAAAGAGGCTCGAATCGAAGCAACCATTGGCCTTCTGCGTGTTCGACCTCGACAACTTCAAGGTCTTCAACGACCGTTATGGCTATGCGCACGGAAGCGAGGTGATCAAGGAGACGGCCCGCATCATCGAGCAGGCCGTGGCAGAAAAAGGCACGCCTGAAGATTTTGTGGGCCACGTGGGCGGTGACGATTTTGTCGTGATCACCGTGCCTGATCGCATGCGAGCCGTCTGCGAAGAAGTGATCGCCAGGTTCGACCGGCGCATCCCCGAGTTCTATGACGAAATGGACCGGACGAAGGGGCATATCCTCGGTAAGACCCGGCAGGGCGTGGAGATGAAGTTCCCTCTCATGACCATATCCATCGCAATCGTGACCAATGAACGCCGGTTGCTTACCAATCCCCTGCAAACCTCCGAGATCGCGGCGGAGCTCAAGGATTACGCAAAGACGATCCCTAAAAGCGTCTTTGTCATCGACAAACGGAGAGCGTAATGAATCGCATCATCCTTGCCATTGTTCTTTTGCCCATGCTCGCGGCCGGGACCGGCTGCGCCACATTCTCAATGCATAAAGGTGACGAGGCCGCGTCGGCCAAGGTTACGGAAGCGCAGAAACTTCTGCGGGAGAGCAAGTATGCTCATGCGATCGCCGAGTTTCGGAAGGTCATACAGGAGCATCCGAACACGGAATGGGCCGCGAAAGCGAAATACGGCATTGCAATGGCCTATGTGTCGGCAAGCAACCCCCAGAAAGACTATGCTGTCGCTGTCGCAGAATTCGACGAGTTCCTTGCCCAGTATCCCCAGGACGAACGCATACCGGAGGCGCGGAGCTGGCGCCAGGCCCTCAAAGTGCTGCTGGACACAAAAAAGGACAACGACCGGCTTAACCAGAACATCGAGAAGTTGAAACAGCTGGATGTTCGACAGGAAGAGAAGCGGCTGGGAAGATGAACGTTCGTATGAACGGCGCCACTGCAGCTATTTTTGCATCAATGCTCTTGCCTTAGCAAAAACCTCGTCGACAGTGATTCTTTTCATGCACTCTGCATCTATAGGACATTTGGGCGTGTAGCCAAATTTGGTACAGGGGCTGCAGGAGAGGTTCTTGTTAATAACAGCGACCTGCGAAGACCGTGGCGCCCATTTTAGTTCCCGGCCCGGACCGAACAGAGCGACAATCTTTATCCCCAAGCCATATCCGACATGCATGATGCCCGAGTCACCGGCAATGAGCAGAGCCGATTCCTTTAGTACGGCCGCGGTTTCAGGCAACGATAATTTACCGCAAAGATTCAGCGCAGTGGAGATACCAGCGGCGATTTCCTGACCCGCCTTGATGTCTTCATTCCCGCCGACGACTGCAATCCCGTATCCCCAGTCACTTAATAGTTTTGCTGCTTGATGAAAGCGATCGTTTCCCCACCTCCGCTCATCGATACTGCTGCCGGGAAATAGCGCAACTATTTTTCTTTTCATAAGAGGTTCCAAAAGAGGCCTGACGGTGTCGGTCACTTCTGGCGATATGGTGAGGAAAGGCATACTCCGTTCTCGAGTGACGTTGTGTATGAGCAGTTCCACTAAATTCATGAAACTGTCCATTTCATAGTCGTTATGTGAATACGATACGAGGTGAGTAAACAGCTTTTTCCGTTCGTTGGTTGCAAAACCGATCGATATCGGAGCTCGGGTCATCCTAGCAACGACTGCAGAGAGACGGTGCCATTGCTCAGAATCGATAACAACATCATAGGTCTGTCGAATTGCCTTGAATAATTCAGACGGGATTTCATAGTGATAAACCGCGCTGACATCGGAGCAGAAGGCAAAGACATCGCTGTTTCTCTTTTCAGCAAGGATATCGATGGCCGCATGTGGAAAGGCCTTTTTCAAGAGGACAATAGAAGGAATGAGCAGGGCCTCTTCATCCGTCCCGGCGGTATCGGTGACGCGGCC
>JAAXXJ010000422.1 GCA_013334545.1 Nitrospirota bacterium
GCAGGCTCAATCTCAAAGAGAAGACATCAAATTAGCCCGCAATGAATATTAAGGCTCGCTGGGTAATTTCACCGCCGAAAAGGATGGGATAACTGCCCGGTTTGAATGCCGTCCTTCATGAAACCTCCGGCCCTCTGGATTAATCTTCGGTTAAAAGTGCTCAGGGCTTGGGATCAGCCACCATGTCCTTTGGCGGAACGAATTGCTGCTTGTAGGTAAGCGGCGGATAGCCCGGATCGGCGGGGACGCGTTTCGGAAGCTGGTCCTCCATGGTCTCATACGGGGAACGACTCGGCAGGATCACGTTGTTCTTCCGGACATAGTCATCCCAGAGCGTTGCCAGGGCCTTCACCTTGTCGGGGCGCTCCGCGGAGAGATCTTTGCGCTCAGCGGGATCCGCCACGATATTGAATAGCTCCCATTTGCCGGTGCCCAAGGGCTTGAATTGCCAGCGGAGTTTCCATTCCCCCTGCCGTACTGTGCGGTTGCCAAAGAGTTCCCAGGCGATGTAATCCTGTTCCGTCCGCGGCGACTCCGCCTCACCAGCCAGCACGCGACCCCAGGACTTGCCCATGAGCACCGGTAGATCACGTCCTTCGAGGGTCTTCGGATAGCTGACACCGGAAATTTCAAGCAGTGTCGGCATGATGTCGGCCACATGCATGAGCCCGTGGTTGATGCTTCCCTTGGGTCTCTTGACAGCCGGACCGCTAACGATGAGCGCGTTCCGTATACCTCCTTCGGCCACCCAGCCCTTGTACTGACTAAAGGGCGTCATTGATACCTGCGCCCACATCGGGCCGTAGGCAACGTAGGAGCCCGGATCGCCCCAGGCCTGGGGATCTGACTTCGACCAATGGGTCGCGGCGAAGGCATAGTCGCGCGTGCCCGGCGTGCCCGTGATTACCTTAAGGAGGTCGGTTCCTTCGGCGCCGTTGTCGCCGAACACGATGAAGATGGTGTTCTCGTACTCGCCGATCTTCTTGAGGTGGTCGATGAGCCGGCCCACATGGAAGTCGAGGTTTTCCACCATCCCCGCGTAGAGTTCCATCTTCCTACCGAAAACGGCCTTGGTCTCCGGAGCCAGCACAATGGGATCAGGAACGAACCACATCCGCTCTGAGAGTCTCGTGCCGGCGGGCATGATGCCGAGTTCGATCTGCCGCTTCAGCCGCTCCTGCCGAACCGCGTCCCACCCCTTGTCGTACTCTCCCGAGTGGCGATTGCGCCATTCCTTCGGCAGGTGTATCGGATCGTGAGGCGCCTGGTGTGCGACATAGGCGAAGAAGGGCTTGCCATCACCCCGGTGGGCGTCGATGAACCCGATCAGCTTGTCGGTGTATGTCTTGGTTGCGTAGTAATCCTCTGGGAGCCGCGTCAGATAGCGTCCGTCTTCGGTGAAGACCGACTTCGGCGATGCAGCGGTGAGGTTCGTCATGTCCCAGTAGCTGCCTGCCCCGTCGAGGAGCGAGAAGTCACGCTCGAAACCGCGCGCAGCCGGGATCTGGTCGGGCTGCTTGCCCAGGTGCCACTTGCCGACCATGTAGGTGTGATAACCGGCATCCTTGAGCAGCTGGGGCAATGTGGCCACGCGGTCATTCAGGTGGCCTTCGTAACCGGGGACGCCCCGTTGATTGGGGGCAGTCCATTCATCCATGTTGCCAAGGCCGTTCACATGCGTATCGATTCCGCTCAGCAGCATCGATCGCGTGGGCGAGCAGCTCGCGTGGGTGTAGAAGTTGGTGAAGCGCACCCCTTCCCTTGCCAGGGAATCAAGGTTCGGC
Organism: Nitrospirota bacterium; assembly: GCA_013334545.1. GTDB lineage: Bacteria > Nitrospirota > UBA9217 > UBA9217 > UBA9217 > JAAXXJ01. The sequence continues at coordinate 1,785 of JAAXXJ010000422.1, forward strand.
GTCCTGATCTCGCTGCCGAACACGCCCATGTCGGCGAACCCCAAGTCATCGCCAAGGATAATAACAATGTTTGGACGGCGGGGTGCGTCTGCCGCCTGGGTGATGGCAGTCATGGCAAGCACGGCAATGAGACCGACTACTATAGCAATGGATATTTTTTTCATATGTTCCTCCTTCGAACTGCTCACGCTCAGAAAATCAACTGGAGCCGGACGCCGAGGACAGTCGCCGTACCTATGCTCTCTTTATTAATACTGATTGTGGGGGGTATACCTCCTCCCGTGGTGACGCTTGTAACAATTTCCTTCTGGGCAGGCCGGACAATCTGAATATTCGGAGTCAACCTCATCCATGGAGTCAGTGCGCAATTGTAATACGCTTCAAATCCATACTCATCTCTCAACAGCGACCTGGTGGTGCGGAGTCCTGTAAATGTGGGGTTCTTTATGTCCAGGTAATAGTATCCGATGCCAAACTGGTCCAGGGGCCGACCGGGGATAACCCCCTTGCCACCGACTCCTATGCTGTAGAAGTAGTGCATGAAGTTAGGGTTGCCGTCAGACGCGCCAAAGCGACCGAAGATGCCGATTCCCTGACCGGAGCCTTTTTTGGGCTCATACAGGTACTGATCAAAGTTGTAGTGAATGTTCCAGGAGCCTTTGTTCTTC
>JAAXXJ010000111.1 GCA_013334545.1 Nitrospirota bacterium
TAAACCTAATTTTGAGAAGGATCGTACTATGAGACACGCATGTGCAGGGAGACAATTCGGGAGGAACAGCGGACACCGCAAGGCATTGCTCAAGATGCTGGTGACCGCATTGCTTCGGAATGAAAAGATCGAGACGACCGTCGCGAAGGCGAAAGAGATCCGGCCGCTGGCGGAGCAGATGATCACGCTCGGCAAACGGGGGGACCTTCATGCACGGCGGCAGGCCATGAGCTTCATCCAGGACGAGGCCGTGGTCAGGGGATTGTTCGCCGATATCGCCCCCCGGTTTGCTTCCCGGAACGGCGGTTATACCAGGATCGTTCCTACACGCCAGCGGATGGGCGATGCCGCTCCCATGGCGGTGATCGAACTGGTGGAGCGCCAGAAGAAAGAGGCGCCGTCGCCCAAGGCGGAGTCAAAACAGAAGTCATAGACAGCACGGAGGGCCCGCGGTCGTTCGATTGCGGACCCGGTCGCGAGCGCCGGACAAGGTAACGACACACGTTCCTAACCAAAGGCAAGGGGGAGTTTCCTCTTGCCTTTTTTCTTGCGTTTACAGAGAGTTGCAGTTATTATACTGCTTCTAGGTCATTCGCTCCTGTCATGCTGACGGTCATGCAGAACACTGCCAAGAATATCGCGTCCTGGGCCCGGTCGTTCTCGTCGCCCTGGTGGGGCGGCATTGGATGTCGGGTGGCAATCATCATGTCTCTGGCTGTGCTGGTCGTGTCCGTGTTCATCAGCGCCTTCCTTCTGTGGGAGGGTTCCCGGTCCCGGGAGTCTGAGATCCGCAGCAGGTCCCTTTTCATCGGCGGATTTTTTTCCGCTCTTGCTGCCGAAGAGATCATCACCGGGGACCGGCGGGGACTGGACCGCAAGCTGACGCCGGCCTTTCTCTCGCAGGGCAATGTTTCCCGCGACCTGCTCTACCTCCGCGTCTACGACCGCGTGGGCCGGTTCCTGACCGGGAGCATGCCGCGCGGCCACAACGAAGACCGCTCCTCCGCCGAGAGGGACCTTGATAGCGACGTGGTGTCGAGCGTCGAGCCGAGGTTTCAACTCGTGGGGAAGGGCGTGTATGATCTGGTCATGCCGGTCGTCATCGATGACGCACGAGTCGGCTTCGTCAAGGTCGGCATTTCCCGCCATGGTTTCCAGCAGCAGTTTGGCAATGTGACGAAGAAGGCGATCAGCACCGGCGCGGCGCTTCTGCTTCTCGGGCTGGTGCTCAGCAAGGTCATTGCGGCCGGCATCACCAGGCCGATCGCGGGTCTGAGCGCCGCGGTCGACGGGCTCGGCAGACAGGACTGGAAAGCGCCCGTCCCTGTCCGGGGAAGGGACGAGCTGAGCCGCCTTGCCCATGCCTTCAACCAGATGGCGCAGACCCTGAAGGAGCGGGAGACGAGCCTTTCCCGGGGCAATCGCGACCTGTTCATCCTGCACAATGCCGGGCTGGACCTCATGGAGAGCCTGGACCTTGAGGCGCTCCTCGGAAAGATCGCGGCGCGGGCCGAGGAGCTGGTGAAGGCGGACACGACCGCCGTGACCGCTATGGACCATGCCACCCGTTCGCTGCAGTACCTCGGGGTGACCGGCAGCAGGGCGCATCTTCTGAAGGGCCTGGACCTGCCTCTCGAGGCGGGGGGGATCTATAACTGGACCGCCAGCTATGGTACACCGCTCCTGATACAGGATGCGCAGACGGATTTCCGGCTCGATCCTGACCAGATGCGGTCCCTGGGGATCAGCTCGCTCATCACCGTTCCGCTCTGGTCATCGAGCACCCTGATGGCCATGATCACGGTGATGAACAAGAGAGGCGGCGACGTCTTCGACAAACAGGACCTCCGGCTGTTCACAGTGTTCGCGAACCTGGCGGGGGCTGCCCTGCAGAACGCCTTTCTCTATACCGACCTGAAGCATAAGATCAACGAATTGAACAGCACCCAGCAACAGCTTGTCCATTCCACCAAGATGGCCGCCATCGGCGAGCTTGCAGCGAACGTAGCGCATGAGATCAACAATCCCCTTACCAGTGTCCTGGGATACACGAGCCATCTGCTCAAGACGCTCGAGATCCCCGAGGAGTCGCGCCAAAAGCTCCGCATAATGGAACAAGAGACCTTGCGGGTCAGAAAGATCATCCGAAACCTTCTGGACTTCTCGCGACAGCGCGCTTCCTGGATGCAGCCCGGCGATGTGGTGCAGCCGCTACGGGAAACGGTATTGCTCCTGCACGGCGCCGCTGAAGGCGCTTCGGTACGCATCATCGAGGAATATCCTGCGTTCCCGGTGACCGTGAACATGGACCACAACGAGATCAAGCAGGTGTTCATCAATATCGTGAACAATGCCCTCCATGCCATGCGCAAGGGCGGCGAGCTCAGGGTCCGGGTCGATGCGGGTCGTGACGGAGAAACGGCAATTGTATTCTCCGATACCGGCAACGGCATTCCCCGGGAGAACTTGAAAAAGATCTTCGACCCGTTCTTTTCCACCAAGGGGAACGATGACGGGACGGGACTGGGGCTTTCGATCAGCTATCGCATCGTTCAAAACCACGGCGGAAGGATCGAAGTGGAGAGCGAGCTCGGACGCGGGTCCCGTTTTCGCGTCATCCTGCCGTCCCATGAGCACAGGGCGGTCAAGGAGTAATACGGCTGTGCATCAGTGCGACAAGGGAACGGGTGCGTACCGCAGGGCAACGCTGCTCGCCGCGGTCCTGCTGACCGGCGGCTGTACAAGGAAAAGGACGGCATTCCATGGCAGGTGAGCGGATACTGGTAGTCGATGACGAGGAAATGATCCGGGACCTGTGCGCCCATATCCTCGGAGACGAAGGATACGGCGTCACGGTGATGCCCAACGGCGAAGCTGCGCTCGCAGAGCTCGGTCGAACCCCCACGGACCTCCTCATCACGGACATCAAGATGCCGGGCATGGACGGCCTGGAGCTTTTTGAACGCGTCAAAAAAATGAATCCCGACATGGTCACGATCTTCATTACCGGCCACGGTACCCTCGATACCGCTATCGAGTCCCTTATGCGCGGCGTGGAAGGGTTCGTCCTGAAACCGTTCACCCAGGAAGAGCTCGTCAATGCCGTGGACCGTGCGGTGACCCGGTCCCGGCTCCAGAAGGAGAACATCCGGCTCAAGGCGCTCATCCCCCTGTTCGAGATCAGCAAGCTGCTGGTCACCGAGATCGATCTGGCCCACCTGTTCAGGATCATCTCCGAGGTCCTGGTGAAAGAGTTCTCGGTAGAGAGGGTGTCCCTGATGCTCGTGGACGATGCTACCGGAAGCCTTCTGATCCGCGCTTCCCACGGCCTGCCCACGGACCTCGCCGTGAAGGCCAGGCGCGGGCCGGGCGAAGGTGTTTCGGGGATCGTCATGAAGCACCGGAGGCCGGTCATCATCACCAAGGGGAAGAGCAGCGACCCGGAAGTCATGGCTACGCTGAACAGGGACAACGAGCCCCTTTCGTCCATGGCGGTGCCCCTCATCGGCAAGGACAAAGTGCTGGGAGTGCTCAATATCAGCAAGTTCACGGATCCCACGTTCACGACCAGCGACCTGCAGATCGTGTCGGTCCTCGCCAGCCAGGTCGTGGCGACGATGGAGAACGCCTCGCTCTATGAAGGGCTGCGGGAGAGCTATTTCCGGACCGTCCAGGCGCTGGTCGCGGCGGTGGAGGCGAAGGACCCCTACACCAGGTGGCATTCGACCAACGTAGCGAAATACGCCGTCGCCATCGCGCGTGACCTGGGTTTCTCGCCCTCGCAGCTCGAGGAGATCCATATCGCAGCGATCCTGCACGATGTGGGCAAGATCGGCATCAGCGAGCGGATCATCAGCAAGCCCGACCGGCTCAGCCGCGAGGAGTTCGACATCATGAAGGACCACCCGGCGCACGGGATGAGGATCCTGGAACCCATTGGTTTTTCGCAGCTCATCATCAGTGCCATCTACCAGCACCACGAGCGCTACGATGGAAAAGGGTATCCCCAGGGCATCGCGGGCGAGAACATCGCGCTTGCCGCCCGGATCCTGACTGTTGCGGACACCATCGACGCCATGGTCTCTGAGCGCCCTTATCGGGGAACGATCTCGAGCGAAACCGTGCTCCGGGAACTGGAGCGGGAATCGGGGCTTCAGTTCGATCCGGCGGTCAGTGGGGCGGCACGGAAGCTCATCGAAAAGGGGCTCTTAAAGCTCGGCATGCATGCCTACGCGCAGCATGCCCCTGCGGCGGACACGAAATGAAGCGACGATCGACCGGCAATAAGACAGCGGACCAACCCGCGGCTTCCCGCGCCAGAGGCCCCGTCCCCGATATCCAGCTGCCCCTGCGCAAGGACGGCGGGGCGCTCCTGCGTCCGGACCCGATGACCGGAAGCCCCGATGACGAGGTCCTTCACCATCTGAGCAGTCTGCTCGACAGTGTCAAGACGGGCATCATCTCCCTTGACGGCGAGGGCAGGATACGCGTGTTCAACGCAGTCGCGGAGATGCTCTTTGCCGTCCACCGCCAGGCGGTGCTCGGCCGTCCCTTCAGTGCCATGGGGAGAATGATCAGCTTCAAGGAGCACTCGCTCCATGCCCTGTGGGAGCGGCTTTCAGATGCTGTTTGGGCCGCCGGAGCGGCCCTTGACCTCGAGGCCGACCTCGTGCATCCCACGGGGCAAAGGCGCATCATATCCTACAGCGTCTATCCGCTGGGGCGTCTGGCATGGTCCGTGGGGCACGGCGTTGTGATCATGCTCGAGGACGTAACACGAAAGAAGGAAATGGAGGACCAGATCACGGACGGGCGGAAACGCCTGCAGGCCGTGTTCGACGGCATCACCGACGGGATCCAGGTGGTGGACCCGGGATTCAGGATCACCGCGGTGAACAAGTCCATGACCTATCTCGTCGGCGGCACCGTCAGCCTGGGGCATCTTTGCTACAAATCCTGCTCCCTCGGCGACGTCCCCTGTGAGGACTGCCCCGCCGAGGAAACCTTCCGCTCCGGCCAGCCTGCCTCCCTCATCAGGCGGGCCCCCCGCAGGTCCGGCCAGCCGGGAGGTGATGATGCCCGGGTCCTCGAGATCAGCACGTTCCCGCTCCTGGACCGCGGCGGCCGCGTAGTGCAGGTCGTTGAATATATCAAGGACGTCACGGACCGGGTCCGCCTTGCGGAACGCCTGGAACATACGCGCCGCCTTGCCGAACTGGGAGAGATGGCGGCCCGGGTGGCCCATGAGGTGCGGAACCCCCTGAACGCGATCAACGGCGCCGCACATTTCCTTGCGACAGAATACGCGGGGGATGAGATCATCCAGAAGTTCACCAGCCTGATCAAGCGCCAGTCCGGCCGCGTGGACCAGGTGGCCTCCGACATCCTGTATGCGGCGAAACCCTTGCGTCTGACGCGGACCAGCGTGGACGTTGACGCCGTCGTGGACCAGGTCCTTGCCTCACTCCAGGAGGAGATCCGGGGACAGGGCATTTCCGTGGAGCGGCATGGCGATCCCGACCTGCCGCGGCTCCAGGCCGACGAGCTCCAGATCGAACAGGCGCTTACCAACATCGTCCAGAACGCCGTGGAATCCATGCCCCGCGGAGGCACGCTTACCATCAGCACAGCGGAGGACACCGGGGGAGGATGGCTGCGGATCAGCGTTCAGGACACCGGGAGCGGCATCCTGCCCCAGGACCGCGATCACATCTTCGAGGCGTTCTACACCACCAAGACCAAGGGGACGGGCCTCGGCCTTTCCATCGTCGAGGGGGTCCTCAAGAACCACGGGGGCAAGATCTTCATCGAGCAGCCTGAGGGCGCTGGGACCCGTATCGTGCTCTGCCTCCCTGCGCTCAACGACGCAGACACCACCGGGCAGGAGGAGCCGGAGAGCGCCCCCTCCCCCCGTCCCGAAGCCTCCCCCAAGAAAATACCATGACCAGGAAAGCCGCAGTTCTCATCGTCGACGACGAACCGGACATCCAGCTTGTCATGGCGGCCAACCTGAGGAAGGAAGGCTATGACGTCGACGCGGCCGGCGACGGCATGGAAGCCCTGAGCAGGCTCGAAACGCGGGACTACGACGTCATTATCCTGGACCACCAGATGCCCCGCATGACGGGAATGCAGTTCCTCGAACGGCTCCGGGACAGGACCGCCGGCAGCACGGTCGACAATGATGTCCCGGTGATCGTCATGACCGCGTACGGGACCATCGAGATGGCCGTTCAGGCGATGAAGAAAGGGGCGTACAGCTACCTCACGAAGCCCATCCAGTACGAGGACCTGAGCCTCCAGGTGAAGAACGCCGTGGAGCGCCACCGGCTTGCCCTCGAGGTGCAGAGCCTGCGCCATGAGGTGGAAGATCGCTACCAGTTCGGGAACATCATCGGCAGGAACCCCCGGATGCAGGAGATCTTCCAGGTCATCAGGACCATTGCCGAGACCGACGCCACCGTGCTGGTGCACGGCGAGAGCGGCACGGGCAAGGAGCTCATCGCCCGGGCCATCCATTACAACAGCAGGCGGAGGGACAAGCCCTTCGTTGTCGTGAGCTGCTCGGCCCTTCCCGAAACGCTGCTCGAGAGCGAGCTCTTCGGCCACGAGAAGGGGGCGTTCACCGGCGCCATCCGGCAGCGCATCGGCAGGTTCGAGATGGCCGAAGGCGGCACGATCTTCCTTGACGAGATCGGCGAGATGACCATGCCGGTGCAGCTCAAGCTCCTCCGCGTGCTCCAGGAGCGGGAGATCGAGCGGGTCGGCGGGAACCAGACCCACAAGGTCGACGTACGCGTTATTGCCGCCACGCACCGCGATCTCCAGGAGGCCATGCGGGAACGCCATTTCCGGCAGGACCTCTTCTACCGGCTGAACGTCGTCCCCCTCAAGCTGCCGCCGCTCCGCGAACGGCTCGACGATGTTCCCCTCCTGGCCGCGCACTTTCTTTGGAAATATGCCGACAAGAACCAGAAACCGGTCCGGTCCATCTCCCGCGAGGCGATGGAGGCCCTCGGCGCCTACTCGTACCCGGGGAACGTCCGCGAGCTGGAGAACATCATCGAGCGAGCCGTGATCATGGAGAAAGGGGAGTCGATCCAGCGGGCCGAGCTGGGCGCGGCGGCCTCGGTCCGGAAGGCCCCGGTCTATCAGATCAGCGGCGAGCTCGACCTGTTCAAGACGATGAAGGCTGAGGCCGTTGAGCGGTTCGAACGGGAGTACTTGTCCCAGCTGCTCCGCATGTACAAGGGGAACATGAGCAGGTCGGCGCGTCACGCGGGCATGGACATCAAGAACCTGCATGAGAAGATGGCGCGGTACGGGTTGAAGCGGGAGGATTTCAAGTGAGGCGGAACGGACAAGGATTGCACGAATCAAGAATGATCATGGAGATGCGTTGATATCATAAGCGTCAATGATGCGATCGTTGTTTCCTCGTTTCCAGGATTCTGAGCATGGCAGTTGCTTCCGTGTGAGAGGGTTGGTAATGCAATAGCGTTTCAAGCTCCGTGCGTGCTTCTTCAGTGCGTCCCATCTGACCATAAGCCTGCGCAAGGTTCATCCGGGCGGTTATATTCGCAGGCTGGATCTGCAGCGCGTCCCGAAAGGCCTGGATCGCCTCGTGCAGCTTGTTCTGGAGGTAGTACACACTTCCCAGGTTCACCAGAGCATCGGCATATTTTGGCTTCCCGCTGATCGCTGCCTGAAAGGCTTGCACTGCATCGTCAAGCTGTCCCTGTCGGACATAGGCCATGCCCAGGCTGAAACGTGCTTCGAAGTGGTCCGGTTTGAGTTCCAGCGCCTTCTGGAAAGCTGCTATTGCATCGATAAACCTTCCCTGATGATAGTAGGATTTTCCCAGATTATTATACACGCGTGCTTTTTTCGGGCTCTTGCCGACATTATCCTTCCAGAGCATGATGGGATCTTCATACAGGCGATTACGTTCATAGGATTGCCAGATAAGCACAACCACGATTACCAGAAGGATGCTTACAGCGTAGGAAGGGAAAAAAAAGATCTTCTGTCGAATGTCTTCGGATTTGCCGCCGAGATGACGATATGCGATCGGTTTGTGCTTTGGCATTGTCCTGGATTTGGTTTGCCAATTGATCCCGGTTCGGTATTACGGGCTTGACCGACGGTTATTGCTCCGGTGTTCCGCAGACGTTCGTCGTGCATGTTGACAGAATGGGCTGCTTCAGTTTCTTGCCGGTGAGAGACAGGAGAAGCAGGAAGACTGCGGAGAATCCAAGAGCATTAAAGACCGGGTGGGACATCCCGAACAGATTCGCGAGGACCAGGATGGGATAGAGCCACAGGAGCATCCATCCTTCCCGGTAGTCGAAACAGTAGGCTTCCTTCCCCACGATGCCGCCGGCGCCAATGCATACCAGAGCGATGCCGGCCAGGATCACGCTGACCGCGTACTGCTCGGGCGCGTACATCCAGCCCAGCACCTGCAGGGGGATGCCGATGAGGATCGACCCGAGGATGACCTTCTTAACCCAGGACATCCATACGAGGAGATAGATCCCGGACAGGAGCGCGCCTGCGTTGAACAGCATGATGCCGATGGTATAGAATGGATTCGCCAGCGGATAGAGTACGGCGAGCACCGCGGCGCCCAG
>JAAXXJ010000423.1 GCA_013334545.1 Nitrospirota bacterium
GTCCACGGCGGTCTCGCGGATCGTCACGTTGGTGAAAACCAGATCGTTATACTTGATCTTGGCGCGCTCGCAGCGCTTCTTGAACTCGTCGCTGCGCATGGCCTTCATCACTTCGTCGGCATCGGAGAACTGGGGCGTCGTGGCGGCGCTCCCCAGGTTGGTGGCCTCGAGTTCCTTGCAGCCGGCCAGGATGCTCTCCTGTCCGTAGAAAATCTTGGCTTGCGTGGAGATGAATTTCTCCTCGTGCTGGAAGCCGTCACGGATCGTGATGTCGCCGATCATGACCTTCTTGGGCATTCTTGGGAAAACTTTCCAGAGATCATATTCCGTCATAAAACTCCTACCTCCCTAAATATTAAATCTGCAACACGATGTTGTTTTGCACACCCTAAGGGGCGGCTTTACCTCAAGGGAAAGCCGAACGACTCGGCGACTCCCGCGCTGCCTCACGGCGGTGCAGGCACGTCGGGCCGATTACAGTCCGGGTTACTCTCCCGTAAAGTTCGGTTTGCGCTTCTCCGCGAAGGCGGCCAGGGCTTCCAGGCGGTCCTTCGTGGGAATCGTCACTTCATAGGCCTTCGACTCGAGCGGCAGCGCCACTCCGAGGCTCGCCTCGGAGCCGTAGTTGATGGCGAACTTCGCCTGCGCCACGCCGACGGGACCGTTCTTCGCGATCTCGCGGGCCAGCTCCAGGGCCGAATCCATCAGCTTGTCGGGCTCGACAACCTTGCTCACCAGGCCGATCTCCAGGGCCGTCTTCGCATCGAAGCGGCGGGCCGTGTAGATGAGCTCCTTCGCCTTGGCCACGCCCACCACACGGGTCATGCGCTGCGTGCCGCCGGCGCCGGGGATGATGGCGAGGCTCGTCTCGGTCAGTCCCATCAACACGTTGTTCGAGCAGATGCGGATGTCGCAGGCCAGCGCCAGCTCCGTGCCGCCGCCGAAGGCAAAGCCGTTGATCGCGGCGATGACGGGGATGCGGACGTTCTCGACAGCCGTGAAGGTGTTGCGAATCGTGAAGATGAAGCGGCGGACCTGGTCCTGCGTGAGCGAGCGACGCTCTTTCAGGTCTGCGCCCGTGGAGAAGGACCACTTCTTGGGGTCGTCGCCGGCCTTGGAGCCCGTGATGATGATGCAGCGGAGACTCAGATCGAAGTTGGCCTCGCGGATGACGTCGGCCAGCACGGACAGCAGGTCGAAGTTGAAGCAGTTCATGGCATCCGGACGGTTCAGGGTCAAAATCAGGATGCCGTCATCGGTCTTTTGTTGAAGCAGAATTTCTGACATAACTTCCTCCCTCTCTATCTCTTTCCCTTTTCCTCAGTTTTATGAACCGGGGAGAGGCCCCGGCCCGGCGGGCCGGGGCTTCCTCCGGACATGTCAGATTCCCTGAATTAGACCTTCAGATCACCCCAATCGGTCTTGCCCATGGGCTGGCGGTAGCAGAGCTCGAGAGCCCTGGCCAGCTTGCCGCGGACCTCGCCGAAGGTGATGGCGCCGTCGTGGAACAGAAGCGACCCGGTGAGGAACGGGTGGCCTTCGGCGTCGTAGCGGTCTCTCATCATCTGGCGGAACTTGGCCATATCGTCCTCGTTGACCTGCTGTCCCTTGTCGATGATGTTCTTGCGGCGCACGGACTCGACGATGAAGCCTGCCGTGTCACCGGACATAACGGTCGTGCGGCCTTTTATGTTGGTGAAGCAGAAGACCGGCCGGAAGGCGCGGCCGCACATGCCGTAATTGGCGGCGCCGTGGTCGGGGCCGATGACGTACTGGATCTTGGGAACGTTGAGCACGGAGCAGGTGCGGACCATGTCGGAGCCGTACTTGCCGATGCCGCCCCACTCCTCGGACTTGCCGACCATGTAGCCGGGCGAGCCCTGGAGGAAGAGGACCGGGAGGCCCTGGTTGCCGCAGCGGATCATCCACTCGGTGGCCTTGCGGGCCGCCTCGATGTAGATGACGCCGTTGGCGTTGGAGGCGATGAAGCCGACGGGAAGCCCGCCGAGCCACATCTTGCCGGCCACGATCGAATCGCCGCGGTTTTCACCGTAGGTGGGCTTGTACTCGTGGATGTAGCTGTCGTCGGCCAGGCACTTCAGGGTCTTTCGGATGTCGATGAACTGATAGGTGTTGGTGGGCGTGTCGCGCATCATCTCCGCGAAGTCGAACTTGGGCGCGACGGCCTTGCGGCGGTCGACAAAGAGCTTCTGGGGCGGTTCGAAGTCGATGATGTCGCGAAGCTTCTTGATCCCCTCGGCCTGGCTCTTCACGATGTGATCGCAGCCGCCGGAGTGCTTCGTGTGGACATAGGCGCCGCCGAGATCCTCGGGGGAAACCGTCTCGCCGATGGCCGACTTGACCATGGGGGGGCCCGCCAGGAAGGCGTAGGCCATCTTCTCGATCATGACGGACTCGGAGGCCAGGTATACGATAGATCGGAAGAGC
>JAAXXJ010000112.1 GCA_013334545.1 Nitrospirota bacterium
AGGAACGCCCCGAGGATGATGCCCGGGATGCTCCCCATCCCACCGAGCACGACCATGCAGAGGATCATGACGGACTCGAAAAAGGTGAAGCTTTCGGGCGAGACAAAGGCCATTTTCGCCGCGAAGAACACCCCGGTCATCCCCGCCCATGCCGAGGCGATGACGAAGGCCAGCAACTTCAGCCGGAAGGTGTTGATGCCCATGGCTTCGGCGGCGACCTCGTCCTCGCGGATGGCGACCCACGCCCTGCCGATGCGCGACACCATGAGCCGGTGCATGGCGAAGACGGTGATGATGGCGATGACAAGGATAAGGTAGTAGTAGTCAAGGGGCGTGGAGAAGACATACCCGAAGAGGGACGGTCTGCTGATGCGTGAGATTCCGTTTGGACCGCCCGTGACGCTGTCCGAGTTGTTCAGCACGATGCGCGTGATCTCGCCCAGGCCCAGGGTCACAATGGCAAAGTAGTCGCCGCGCAGTTTCAGCGTCGAAAGGCCGATCAGGAGCGCCATGAAGGCGGCCGAGGCGGCTCCGGCAACAAGGCCGGGCCAGAAGGGAAGCCCGAACCGCGTTGAGAGGATGGCGTAGGTGTACGCGCCGATGGCGTAGAACGCCACGTAGCCGAGGTTCAGGAGGCCCGTCTGTCCCACCACGAGGTTCAGGCCCAGGGCAAGGACGGCGTACATGGCCGTCAGGGTCAGCACATCGCGGTAGTAATCGTTCTGGAAGAAGGGAATGACGAACAGGAGGACAATGAACAGGGAGAGAACAAGCGGCGAACGGGTCCGGGAGAGAAGGCCACCTGCAGCGGTGCGGATGCCCGAGGCCTTGTACATCATTGCCTTGAAGGTCCGGGAAACGGCATCGGCCTTCAGCAGGCCCCGGAGCGCGACACCCGCCAGCACGACTAGGACGACCTGGGCCGCCCGCCACGGCCCGGCGAACGGGAACGCCAGCAGGCCCGCCCACAGGGGGACAGCAAGAACGGACAGATATCGCGGTATGGTCTTACGGGATTCGCTCATCGTGGAGCGAAATTATCGCATAACCTCGGGGGGAATTCAAGGAGTAGTTGGACAGGTGTAGTTGGACAGGGCTTGCGTGATGAAGATCAACATGTCCGAGCCCTGTTCAAGGTTCCCTTGACAGATGCGCTGTGTCTGAAATTCCCTGAGCATCATCGGTCTCTCCCCTTTTTACCCATGCGCGCTGATTGAATCTCCCTGCGACAAGCGGCAGGGAATCTTCGATCCTCAGGAAAATGATATGCATCCTCAACGCTCGCTCATCCCCCGCACTCCCGGTCCCACTCGTACACGCCGGGGGCAAGATCCCGCAGCAAACCACGGGGAATGCGCTCAACCCTGGAGTCATTGAGCCGCAAACTGCTGTTTGTCGCGCTGCGTTGCGCCAGTTCAGTGATCGCGAACTACTTCTTTTGCTGGTGGCAGCGCCTGCAGTTGGCGTTATCGCCCATGGCGAAGGCCTGTTTCCCGTTGTGGCAGAAGCCGCAGAACTTTCCCTGTTTCATAAACGCCATGACCATCTTGTCGCCGCCCTTCTTTGTCTGGAACAGCCCCGAGGTGTGGCAGATATCGCAGGTGAACCCCTTCTGAGCATGCTTCGTGCCATCAAAGGTGACCGGGCCGCCAGCGCCTCCGGGAAACGTCAGCACCAGGCCTTCGGGGATGGCCGACGACAGAACAGGGATCAGGAGCAGCAGGAGAGGAAGGACAAAATACCAGATGCAGATGAGGTTCCTTGACATCGCACACCTCCCGGTAGAATCATTATACTTAAAGGTTATTATACCACGGTGTTTTCCATAGACGGAACAAAGCAAAATCCTCTCAGGGGTGTTGTTTCAATAATGTTTCTTTCTTCAAGCCCGGCCTGCGTATGGCCTTTCAGGTATGTTGTTACATTTGGACCGCGTAATACAGGCACCGGAATGCAAATCCGTGCAGCACACAATGTACTCACTGCACGTCCATCTGTGCAGAAAGCTCATCACACTAACGTTGTTACCAGAACGATCGTCGCTATTGCAAAAAAAATGAACGCGCCGATGTCGAAGAAGAGTTCAAGTTTATACGATTCAGAAACTTTATCCGCCATTTTGTACCACCAGGTCCTCATATGATCTTCATCGGATTCACCCACATAGAGGTGCCACATGGCGGTTTTGTAGATGAACGCCTCGACAACTTGGAATGTCACACCGAGCAGGAAAAGAACTGCGATGGAGATCAGGCTACCTGAGCCTTTCACGGTGTTCCACAGGTCCTTGTTCGAAAGGACCAGTGCCGGCGCACCGATGCCATACGCTATGAACCACGTTCGCAAGGTCTTCGCAAATTCTGCATACGCCTGGTAGTAACCGGCCTCCTCGCGCTGGTCTGGAGTTGAGCTGCTGGCTTGTTGCGCTGCATCTTTAGCTGGCATGTCTCCCTCCTTGATGCAGATCCCCTTGGGATCAAACCCCGGATATATGATATTTGCTGGAATGGCCGAACGTCACGGACAAGCCGCGCCTCACGCAAAGCCGCAAAGGTTGTCTTAAGCCCATGTCAAAACCGAGGGTATGGCCCTTCTTTGCGAGCCTGGCGCCTCAGTGTGGCCCGCTTCTTGGCCATTGCGCGAAATGCTTCTTGCCATTTTGAATTGACAGGCGTGACCGTATGGGACCAGACATGATCTCCTGACTTTTATCAAAGATTCTCCTACTGCGTTTGACCCGCGCCTTCCCCTGCCCGCTCCCACTTGGCTGACGTGACCTTCCATGAGCCATCTTCCTTCGCCAGAAGGACCTCGAAATTATAGGCGCCCAGCGCTTCGGGAAGGATGCCCCCTGCGTCCTCTCCCGTTCCCTTGCCGGTCAGGATGGCCTGGAACACGGCCACCGCCTTCTCGCCTTTCACTATGATGTCGATATTCGGCATATAGACCGAGATCTTCTGGTGCCGGAAGAAATAGAAGGCCAGAAGCCCCTTGACGCCGTTGTAGTCATTACCCTGCGGGTCCTGGTAGGACTTCGAGATATGGTCCAATACCGTCTTGATCTTCTTCTCTTCGGCCGCCTGCTGAACGCTGGTGATGACCTTCTTCACCTTGTCCTCCTCTGTTTCCTTGTGGCAGGCCGGGAAAAGCAGGAGGACCGCCGGGAATATATATAGAAGACAAGGAAGCCTGCGCATGGATCATCTCCTTCCGCTTTTTAAGCGTAGACTTGTTGACTGATTGTAATCATATCATAGATCGGATCATTTATGATCATTGCGCGGAGAAACGAAAAGCCTGTGGACACGGATTGGACCGGATGCACGCGGATCGGGAAGGAACGAAAACCATCTTGTCATCTCATGCGGGGTTGGAGACGACACAAGCCTTTTCCTTGACATCACCCCGGCAGCTCGGCTGAGACGACTCTGCGTGATGAATGCCCCTATCCCCCATTGGATAAGAACCGACATGAAAGCAGCGCGTCCGCAGGGGAAGCCATGCCGGGCTCTGCAAATCGCAAGGGAACGCGCATCAGCATGGCGGACCAAAAAGCGATCTGCTTTTTTACGCAATCCCTTTGCTCAAGCCGCTGTGACATGCGAGGTTGGGGTGAGGACCCATGCCTTCCAGGAGAAACCTCAGATCCATCGGGCATCCGTCTCCCGTTTGACTTCCGCATGACGTCGGGATATATTGATTCCATGGTAAAGATCGTGAAGACCGTCATCCTTCTCTTCTGGTTCGTGATGATGGGACTCCTTATCCACCGCACCTATCTCCGCCCCACTTCGGTCATCGCGCTGGACGTCATCACCGAGGAAGGCGTCAAGACCGGCGATGAGTGGTTCGGGATCTACCAGCAGGACCGCAAGATCGGCTACGCCCACATGCGCGTGACGCTCGAAGGCGATGCCTATCACCTCGTGGAGGAGTCGGAAATGGACATCCTGGCGCTGGAGCGCGTCCAGCGCATCAGGACCGTCACCAACAGCTACGCCGCCAAGAACTTCCTGCTGAAGTATTTCGACTTTTCCCTCCGCTCCGATCTGTCGAGCATGGACATCAAGGGCGCCGTGGTGGGCAGACAGCTCGTGCTGGATATCATCACCGCAGGCGAAACGCGCAAGCAGAAGATCATCCTCAAAGAGCCCCCGTACCTCTCTCTGAACCTGAAGCCCGCCCTGGTGCTGATGGGCCTGGAGCCCGGCAAGCGGTACCGGTTCCCGCTCTTCAATCCGGCGACCATGAGCACCGAGGACGCCTTCGTGACCGTGGAGGGGAAGGAGACCATCAAGGTCGGCGACGGGTCGCAGACGGTCTACAAGTTGAAGGAGTCCTTCCAGGGAATGGAGGCCTTTTCGTGGATCACCCAGCAGGGGGAGACCATCAAGGAGGAAAGCCCCCTCGGGTACTCCCTGCTGAAGGAAACGCGGATCGAGGCCCTGAAGCGGGACAAGCGCGGACCAGCAGTTGACATCGTCTCCCTGGTTAAGATCCCCTCGAGCGTCATCGCGAACTCCGGCGATGTGAAGATGATGCGGCTGCGCCTCTCCGGAGCGCCGCTCACGGGGTTCGACCTGGACGGCGGCAGGCAGTCCTGGAAGGACGGCGTCCTGTCGGTCCGGTCCGCGGCCGGCGCCGGCTCCTATACCATCCCCTACGCCGGGAAGGACCATGCCACGGACCTCCAGGCAACCATGCTGGTGCAGAGTGATGACCGGGCCATCCGCGAGCAGGCTGCAAAGATCGTGGGCAAGGAACAGGACGCGGCTGAGGCCGCGAAGAAGCTGAACACCTGGGTCTACGAGACGATCGACAAGCAGGCGGTCGTGAGCATCCCGAGCGCTGTCGAGGTCCTGCAACAGAAGGTGGGGGACTGCAACGAGCATACGACGCTGTATGCCGCGCTGGCCCGCGCCGCGGGCATCCCCACGCGCATGGCCGCGGGCATCGTCTACATGAAGAACGGCTTCTACTACCATGCCTGGCCCGAGGTCTGGCTCGGCGAATGGACGGCCATCGATCCCACGTTCGGCCAGTTCCCGGCTGACGCAACGCACATCCGTTTCGTCACCGGTGACCTGGCGAAGCAGGCCGAGCTCCTGAAGCTCGTGGGGAAGCTGAAGGTGGAAGTGCTGGAGTACAAATGAAGGGGAGCTCAAACAGTCAGCGCTCCTCGGCAATATCGATACAAGCAAGATCCTTTTTTCACCGCAGAAAGCGCAGAGAGCGCCGAAGAATAATCTACGATAGTACATTGAAGCCTACTGCTTTCCCTCGGTGACCGCCGCGATCTCTGCGGGGAAGCGATATTTCTTTATTGTGCCCGTGTTCATCCGTAGTTAAACAGAGACCCATGATCAAACTCACCAACCTCACCAAGGCCTATGGCAACTTCACCGCTGTGAAGAGCATCGACCTCGAGGTCAAGACCGGCGAGGTCTTCGGCTTTCTTGGCCCCAACGGCGCGGGCAAGACCACGACCATCAAGATGATGGCGGGGCTCCTCCAGCCCACGGGCGGGAGCGTTGCGATCGGCGGATTCGATGTGCAGAAGGAGCCGCTCAAGGCCAAGGCCATCACCGGATTCATCCCCGATCGGCCGTACCTCTACGAGAAGCTCACCGCCGGCGAGTTCATGCGGTTCATCGCGGAGCTGTACACCATGCCGTCAGCGGACGGCCGCATCAATGAACTGCTCAGCCTCTTCGGCCTGTCCGACTGGGCCAGCGAACTGGTCGAGAACTTCTCCCACGGCATGAAGCAGCGGCTCGTCATGGCCTCAGCCCTCCTGCACCGCCCCAAGGTCCTCGTCGTGGACGAGCCCATGGTGGGCCTTGACCCCCGCGGCGCCAGACTGGTGAAGGACCTCTTCAAGGACCTCGCCTCGCAGGGCGTGACGATCTTCATGTCCACCCACACCCTCGAGATCGTCGAGGCCATGTGCACCCGCGTGGCCATCATCAACAGGGGCGAGATCATTGCCGGCGGCAGCGTCGAAGAGCTGGGACGGCTGGCGCGGATGGAGAACAGCCACCTGGAGCCTATCTTCCTGAAGCTGACCGGCGGCGA
Source organism: Nitrospirota bacterium (assembly GCA_013334545.1). Lineage (GTDB taxonomy): Bacteria > Nitrospirota > UBA9217 > UBA9217 > UBA9217 > JAAXXJ01. The sequence goes on from JAAXXJ010000112.1 coordinate 6,076, forward strand.
CGAGACGATCTAGGATGCCGGGAAAGGGACCATGCACATCAAGGACTATCTGCCTTTTCTTCGCTGGTGGCCGACGGTCACGCAGCGCACGCTGAAAGCCGACCTCCTGGCAGGGGTCACCGGCGCGGTCATCGTGCTGCCCCAGGGCGTCGCGTTCGCCCTCATCGCCGGCCTGCCGCCCGAGTACGGCCTCTATTCGGCGATCATGCCGGCCATTATCGCCGCCTTGTTCGGGTCCTCCTATCATCTGATCTCGGGGCCCACGACCGCGATCTCCATCGTCATCTTCACCACCGTCAGCCCCCTGGCCGATCCTTCCGGCGCCCATTACATCCAGATGGTGCTGACTCTCACGTTCCTCGCCGGACTGTTCCAGTTCGGGCTGGGCATGGCCCGCCTCGGGGCACTCGTCAATTTCGTCTCCCACTCCGTGGTCATCGGGTTCACCGCCGGCGCCGCGCTGCTCATCGCCACGAGCCAGCTCGGCAATTTTCTCGGCGTCCCCGGTTCCAAGCGGCACGCCTTCATTCATGTCTGGGAGGACCTGCTGAGCGCGCTGCACCGCACCAACCCGTATGCGGTTGTCGTCGCCGTCACGACGCTGATCGCCGCGGTCCTGTTCCGGCGCTATCTCCCGCGCCTGCCGGGCATGCTGTTCGCGATGGTCATCGGCAGCGTGCTCGCCGCGGTCCTGCACGGAAAGGAGCACGGCGTGCGGCTCATCGGCTCCCTGCCTGGCCATCTTCCGCCCCTCTCCCGTCCCGACCTTTCCACCGCCGCGGTGCGCGAGCTTGCGCCGGCCGCGCTTGCCGTGGCGATGCTGGGCCTCGCCGAGGCGGTCTCCATCGCCCGTGCGGTCGCCACGCGCTCCCATCAGCGCATCGACAGCAACCAGGAGTTCCTCGGCCAGGGACTCTCGAACATCATCGGCAGCTTCTTCTCGAGCTATGCGGCATCGGGCTCGTTCACCCGCACCGGGGTGAACTACGAGTCCGGCGCGAAAACCCCGATGGCGGCCGTCTTTGCCGCGCTGTCCCTCACGGCCATCCTCCTGCTGATCGCGCCCCTTACCGCATATTTACCCATCGCGTCCATGGCAGGCGTGCTGCTGGTCGTTGCCTACGGACTGATCGACTTCCATCACATCCGCACGATCATCCGGACGAGCACTTCCGAGGCCGCGGTGCTCGCGGTAACCTTCCTGGCGACGCTCCTCGTGGAGCTGGAGTTCGCGATCTATGTCGGCGTCATCCTCTCGCTCCTTCTCTACCTCAACAGGACATCCCACCCGCATTTCATCACCCTTGCGCCGGACCCGGGCAGCGACCGGAGGAGCTTCATCAATATTACGAGGAAGCCGGTGGATGAGTGCCCCCAGCTCAAGATAATCCGGATCGACGGGTCGCTGTTCTTCGGCGCCGTGGACCATTTCAGCCAGGAGCTGCGCGCCATCACCAAGCATACGCCCGAACAGGCCCACATCCTGATCGTCGGGAGCGGCATCAATTTCATCGATGTTGCGGGGTGCGAGGCCCTTGCCAATGAGGCGCACCGCCTGCACGTGAACGGGCGAAAGCTGTACCTCTGCTCGCTGAAGAGCGAGGTATTGAACACGCTGAAGCGCGGGGGATATCTCCATCGTATCGGCGAGGAGAACGTGTTCCCCTCCAAGCTCGACGCGATCGAGAAGATCGTGCCGCGCCTCGACCCGGAACGGTGCCGGGTCTGCACGGTGCGCATCTTCCGTGAGTGCGCGCAAATGCCCGGAGCAAAAGTATCGTGATCCATGCGCTACGCGATCCTGTCAGACATCCATGCAAACCTCGAAGCGTTCCATGCCGTGCTGGCGCGGACCGTGGAGCTGGGTGCCGACCGGAAGCTCTGCCTCGGCGATGTGGTGGGTTACCATGCAGACCCGAACGCATGCGTTGACCTCGTTCGCAGCGAAAACATCGCCTGCGTTATGGGGAACCACGATGCCGCGGCCTGCGGCATCGAGGAGCCGGACAGCTTTAATCCGGCAGCGCGGGCAGCGGTCCTCTGGACACGGGAGGTCCTGACAGCGGAGAACAAGGAGTTCCTGCGGGGCCTGCCACGGCATCTGCAGGTCGGCGACGCGGTCCTCTGCCATGGCTCGATCAACGACACGGACAAATATATCCTCGAGGACAGCGATGTGCATGAGAATTTTGCGGTGATGGAAATGCTGCCGAGCTGGCCGCAGGTCTGCTTCTACGGCCATACACACATGAAGGCGGCCTTCAGCATCACCGGGGGTGTTGTATCCGGGGTGCTGTCGGACAAGATCCTCCTGTCAAGCGGCACACGGTATCTTATCAACCCCGGCGGCGTCGGGCAACCAAGGGACGGAGACCCGCAGTCACCGTTCCTTATCCATGATACGGCGGACAGGACGGTCATCTTCCATCGTGTGGAGTACGACATCGCCGCCTGCCAAAGAAAGGTCCTCCGGGCCGGCCTGCCCGCGCG
>JAAXXJ010000424.1 GCA_013334545.1 Nitrospirota bacterium
TCCTTCACGCCGCGGATGGACGGCAGGGTCACGTAGATCATTGAGATGACCAGCAGCACATAGGCGCCGTAGAAGGCGAGGTGCCCGTGGGCCGTGGTGATCTGCGTGCCGTGGGTCCACTGGTTCACCTGCGGCAGGGTATGGATGATGCCCCAGAGACCCGCGCCAACGAAGTTGAAAATGGCATGGGCCACGGTATAGAACAGGCCGGGTTTGTTCGTCACGTTCCGCGCCTCACGGGTGGTCCGGAAGGCGTCCCATACCATCAGGAGCAGCGGTACGGGTTCGAGCGAACTGAAGAATCCGCCGATCCAGTGCCAGTACTTGGGCGTGCCGATGAAATAGTAGTGATGGCCCGTTCCGAGGATCCCGGTGAAGAGCACGAGGCCGACCTCGATGTACATCCACTTCTCAAGAACCTCGCGCTTGGCGCCGATGGTCTTCATGAGCATGAAGGCGAGCAGCGCGCCGGCGATCACTTCCCAGGAGCCCTCCACCCAGAGGTGGATGACCCACCACCACCAGAACTGGTCCTTGATCATGTTCTTTGAGTAGAACATGCCGGGCAGGTACATAAGAGCCAGGAACAAGAGGCCGAAGAGCAGAACGCCCTGGATGCCGGTCCACTTCTTGGTCTTCCACATGGTCATGAACATGTTGAAGAGGAACAGGAGCACCGAGACCACGATCAGCGCATCGGCCCATCGGGGCGCTTCGATATATTCTCGTCCCTCGTTCAGGAGCTGCGTGCCCATGACGGTCTTGTTCGCCTGGGGATCGAGGCCCATCCAAATATAGCCGAGCACGACGAGCGTGATCGCCCCCACTGTAGCCCAGAACTGGACTTTGGCAAGGGGGAGGCTCCAGACCTCGGTCTCCGATTCCTCGGGGACCACGTAATACGTCGCGCCCATGAGACCCGAAAGGAGCCAGACCACGAGGGCATTGATGTGCAGCGTGCGGATGGTATTGAAGTTCAGGATGAAAATGTCCGGTCTGATGAACTGGATCGCCGCGATGATCCCGACTACCACCTGGACGAGGAACAGGACGACGGCGAACGTGTAAAAGTACTGCGCTATCTTCTGACTTTGATATTTGACGGTCATTGTATCACCTCCTTATTTCAACGTAACGAGATACGCTGCCAGTGATTTCAGGTCATCATCGGACATGCCGGCGTAGGGCGGCATCGCCGAGGTCGGCACGACCGACCGGGGGTTCTTCAGGTGCTTCACATGCCACTCCACATCCTTTCCGTTCGCTCCGACGCGCGTTAGTTCGGGCCCGCTGGTGCCGCCGATGCCGTTGATGTTGTGGCAGTTCGAACATCCCTGGGACTGGTAGATCTGCTGTCCCCGGGACAGTTCCTTTCCGCCGACGCCTGCTGCAGCGGCCAGGATGGGTTTGGGCGGCCATCCATTCGTGTTGATCTTCGAGATCCATGTGAGGAAGGCGACCAGATCATCGGCTTCCTGTGGCTTGATCCCGAGCTTGGGCATCGCAGCCTTCGGGTTCACGCCGCGAGGGTCCATCAGAAACTGCTTGAGGTACCCCACAGGCTTGCGCTCCACGACCTTGGTCATGTCGGGCGCGAAGTAGGACCCGTTGCCCAAGATGGTATGGCACCCGATACAATCGTACTTCTGCCAGACCATTTTGCCGGCATCCACTTCCTTCGTGATCTCCGGGGCCCTGCCGTCGATCTGGTTCATCGTGTCGACGGTGAGGCCCAGGAAGATCACGAAAAAGAAGAGGCTGCCGAAAATGAAAAGATTTCGTGCTGCCTTGTTGCTCATATGCACCTCCTGCCCATTAGGATAAGTACCATCGAGGAAAAGCATAACGGATTGGGTCGGCGAACGGTATGATATGTGTCATAGGTCGGGCAAATTCCGTAGAGTCCGTCTTTGTCGGTTGTGGCACGCGCACGGACGGATGCCATCGAAATGATGGATGTTTACCAGTTTTCCCTTGACTTTGAATGGGTTCTGAACGTAATATATGCACTTGCCCTATCGGTAAAATCCACCTGCGGAGCCTGGCCTTATCATGAACCTGACCTTCTTTTTTGCAGCCATAGCGTTCTACATCATCGCGACCGCGGGGTACCTCATCTTCTTTGTCCAACCCGAACGGAAGCCCATCGCGTCGGCGGCGCTCTGGGCGGCCTTTCTCGGATTCGGTGCGCACTTCATCTATTTCAGCCTGCGCTGGTCCGAGAGCGGCCGCATACCGGTCACCAACTTCTTCGAGGCCATCAGCGCCTTCGGCATGGGCATCATTCTGGTCTTCCTCATCATGGAGCTGCGCTACCGCATCCCCGCGCTCGGCACGTTCATGCTTCCGCTCGTGCTGCTGCTCATGGCCCCGGCGGCGATCACCTCGCGCGAGATTGCAGGGCTGAACCCCATTCTCAAGAGCGCCTGGCTGGGGATCCACACG
>JAAXXJ010000425.1 GCA_013334545.1 Nitrospirota bacterium
GGCGGATGAGAGGACCGCCACGGACAGCGACTTCCAGGGCATCATGGGCGTCGTGGGCCACGAGTACTTCCACAACTGGTCCGGCGACCGGGTCACGTGCCGCGACTGGTTCCAGCTTTCGCTCAAGGAAGGGTTCACGGTCTTCCGGGACCAGCACTTCATGGAGGACATGATGTCGCGGGGCGTGGAGCGCATCAGCGACGCGAACCTCCTGCGCACCCACCAGTTCCGCGAGGACTCCGGGCCGATGGCCCACCCGGTGCGGCCCGAGTCCTACGTGGAGATCAACAATTTCTACACCATGACGGTGTACAACAAAGGAGCGGAAGTGATCCGCATGATGCGAACCCTCCTCGGGCCCGAGGGCTTCCGGAAAGGCACTGACCTTTACTTCTCGCGCCACGATGGACAGGCGGTCACGACCGACGATTTCGTGAAGGCCATGGAGGACGCGACCGGGACAGACCTGGTCCAGTTCCGGCTCTGGTACACCCATGCCGGCACGCCGGAACTGGCCGTGACGCGGCACTATGATCCGATGGGGAAGACCTACACCGTGACGATACGGCAGTCCTGCCCCGCCACTCCCGGACAACCGGTCAAAAAGCCTTTCCATATCCCGGTCGCCGTCGGTCTCCTCGGGAAGGACGGGAAGGACGCCCATCTCCATCTGATGGGGGAGAAACATGCGGCAGGCGGAACGCGGGTCCTTCACGTAAGAAGGGCAGAGGAGCGTTTCATCTTCATCAATATGCATGACGAACCGGTGCCCTCGATCCTGCGAGGGTTTTCTGCCCCGGTAAAGGTGAAGATAGACCTGTCCGACGACGAACGGCTGTTCCTGATGGCCCACGACAGCGACGAGTTCAACCGCTGGGATGCCGGCCAACAGCTCGCCGTGAAGCTCCTTCTAGGGCTCGTGGAGGACCGTCAGCAGGGCAGGCCGCTCGTGCTGGACAATATGTTCATCGATGCGTTCAAAGAGACGCTGGTGAGCGGGATGGACGACAGGATGTTCCAGGCCTTTGCGCTGGTGCTCCCGTCAGAGACCTATCTTGCCGACTTCATGCCGGTCATCGATCCCGAGGCCATCCATGCTGCCAGGAGGTTCGTGCAGCAGACCCTTGCCGCTGTCCTGAAGGACTCTTTCCTTGCCGTCTATCGAGCGAACGAGGAATCCGGTCCGTACCGCATCGACCAGCTGGCCATGGGGAAACGGAGCCTCAAGAACACCTGCCTCAGCTACCTCATGGAGCTGGATGACGATGATGATGTCCTCCGCCTGTGCGTGGACCAGTACCGGACCGGCGGGAGCATGACCGATGTGATGGCCGCGCTCGTGAACCTGGCGAACAGCGACCGTCCTGAGCGGTCCGAGGCCCTCGCCTCGTTCTACGAGACATGGAAGAACGATCCCCTCGTCATGGACAAGTGGCTGGCGATCCAGGCGACGTCACGCCTGCCGGGCACGCTGGAGACGGTGAAGACGCTCCTGACGCACCCGGTATTCACCCTCAAAAACCCGAACAAGGTGCGGGCGCTCATCGGCGCGTTCGCGTCGAATTCAGTGCGGTTCCATGACCTCTCCGGTGAGGGATATGCGTTCGTCGCCGACCAGGTCCTGGCCATCGACCCGATGAACCCCCAGATCGCGGCGCGGCTGGTATCTTCGTTCACCCTGTGGAAGCGCTACGATGAGAAGCGGAAGACGCTGATGAAAGGCCAGCTGGAGCGGATGCGGAACGTGCAGAACCTGTCGAAGGACGTGTACGAGATCGTGTCGAAGAGCCTCGGACCCGACGAGCAGCCGTCGGGGACGCCGTCCTAGCGGACGTTAGCGGCTGGGCATGATAAGGCTTTCGTGGCGGCCGGTGAGGATCAGTTCGAACTCCTTGGCCGGGACAGCGGGGCTAAAGTAATAGCCCTGGCCCATATCGCACCGCAGAAGATGCAGGATGTTTCTCTGCTCCTCGGTCTCAACGCCTTCCGCGATGGTCTTGAGGCCCATGCCGCGCGCCATGCCGGTGATGGCGCTGATGATCGATGCGGCATCCGGGTCCTTGCTCACGTCCCGGACGAACGCTATGTCGATCTTGATCGTGTCCACCGGCAGTTTCTTGATGTAGCTCAGGGACGAATAGCCGGTACCGAAATCATCGATCGAGAGCGAAACGCCGGTGTCCTTCAACTTCTTGAGCACCGAGATGGTAAAGTCCATGTCGTGGATGCAGATGCTCTCGGTCATTTCCAGGGTGAGCTGACGGGGGTCGATGTTCAGTTCCCGGATCGTGTTCGCGACCATGGTGACGAGGTCCTTGTGCCGGAACTGTACGTGCGACAGGTTCACGGCGATGGGACAGCTGCGCTTGATGCGGTTCCATTCCCGGATCTGGCGGCAGACCTTCTTCAGCACCCAGGCACCGACATCGACGATCTGCCCTGA
>JAAXXJ010000113.1 GCA_013334545.1 Nitrospirota bacterium
TCCTTCAGCACTACTTGTAGCCGATTTTCAGGGGGGAGGCAAGCTTATTGTGAACAATAGCCTGAAAAGCAAAGGCTATCAGAAGATTCAAGAAGAGTATTTTGACAATACGTTGCATTTTTAAAGGAGGTCGTATGAAAAAGCCTTTTGTTGCATTACCCGCTGTGAACCTCAATTTGAGAGGAAGGCTGTTTCATCTTGTCTTGCATGCTATGCGATCAGTTCTGATCATGTCGGCAGCATCCCTACTTTTTGCCTGCGCAAGTGGGACCACTGAGGTTAACCCTTCGGCCCAGGCAAAGCTCTCCACGTCCCTATCCAAGGCCGGCCCATGCTCGAATGTAGCGACCATTGCAGCAGGCATGTATCATACGGTCGGGCTTCAAGAGGATGGGATAGTCGTGGCTGCCGGAGATACTGCTGGATATACTAGCCAAGACGGGACGAATGTCTCCTCCTGGACGAAAATAAAGGCCGTTGCGGCAGGCGCGTCTCATACGGTCGGGCTTAAAGAGGACGGGACGGTCGTGGCTGTCGGAAGTGATGGCTTTGGCCAGCTGGATGTCTCTTCCTGGATGAACATAAAGGCCATTGCGGCAGGCGAGAAACACACGGTAGGGATTAACGAGGAAGGGAAAGTCGTGGCTGCCGGATTTACTACCGGATATAGCTATAACGGGACGGATGTCTCCCTCTGGACGAACATAAAGGCTGTTGCGGCAGGCAGGTACCATACGGTCGGGCTTAAAGAGGACGGGACCGTTGTGGCTGCCGGCTTTAATGGCAATGGCCAGATGAATGTCTCCCTCTGGACGAACATAAAGGCCATTGCGGCAGGCTTGAATCACACGGTCGGGCTTAACGATAACGAGGACGGGACCGTCGTGGCTGCCGGATATACTGCCGGATATACTAGCCAAGACGGGACGAGTGTCTCCTCCTGGACGAAAATAAAGGCCGTTGCGGCAGGCGATAAACACACGGTAGGGCTTAAAGAGGATGGGACAGTCGTGGCTGTCGGAGATACTGCCGGATATACTAGCCAAGACGGGACGAGCGTCTCCTCCTGGACGAAAATAAAGGCCGTTGCGGCAGGCGCACATCACACGGTCGGGCTTAAAGAGGATGGGACAGTCGTGGCTGTCGGAAATGATACGGGTGGCCAGTTGAACGTCTCCTCTCTCTTTACGAATATCATGTCTGTATGCGAGCCAGTTCTTGCAGTATTTCTGGATGTCATCGCACCAGTTACGAAAGCTCAGATTACCGGGACATTGGGCAATAACGGGTGGTATGTGTCTGATGTGCAGATGACATTGACCGCAACAGACAGTGACGGCGGTTTGGGTGTGAAGGAGATACATTACAGCATTGACGGAGCAGCCGCCATCGTGCAGGGAAGTTCGGTCTCGCATGTAATCGTGGGCGATGGGACCCATACCGTGACCTGGTTCGCGGTTGACAATGCAGGGAATGCTGAGACGCAGCAGGAGATGACCATCAATCTCGATAAAACACCTCCGTCGATTTCTTCTCTATTAACCGATCCGGCGATCCTCTGGCCGCCGAATCATAAAATGGTGAACGTTTTTATCGGAGGCTCGGCTGCCGACGGCGGATCGGGGATCGCTTCCACAATAATTACCGTAACCGACGAATACGGGATCTATAATAGTGTTGTGCCGGGTTTCGGAAACGCGATCCAGCTTGAGTCCTCGCGCGCAGGCAAGGATAGGGACGGCAGAGTTTACACCATTACCGCCGTCACAACTGATCAGGCGGGAAACCAGACAACGGGAACGGCAACAGTAGTTGTACCGCATGATGCCTGCCCGGGACCTCATTCCGAAGAGCGACTGCGCGATCGTCATCACCACGATAAAGATAATCGGCATGACCAAGATCATCACAACAAAGATAATCATCACGATAAAGATCATCACGACAAAGATAATCATCATGATCAAGATCATCATGATCAAGCTCATCGGTAAACCCATCGGGCCCGGTCTTTACATTTGATATCGGACGTCTAGAGATATATTTTGCTCGTTGCACAGTGTCAGAACGATCAAAGGCCGGAGAGATTCTCTCCGGCCTTTCCAATTTCATCCTTGAACAGCTCTTGTTGTTGAATTCCTCGCGTTCCTTGCGCCCTTGCGGTTCAATGGGTTATCTTACACGAGGATGCTAAGAATGTCCTTTGCCAATGCACGATTATGTGCCTTCTAAGATGGCTTGAGAAGCGCACTTGATTCTTATCCCCTATACTTATATAATTCGAGGTAGCAATCCTCTCTGAAGCACCGATTGAATCAAACCAAAAGTCGCCGCTCAATCGGCCGAGGACGAGTCATCCGGATTGTACACAATTTGTGCTTGCTCAGCTTATAGTTCAGCACACCTGAGGTATACTTACCACCATGGCGTTTACCGGCGAGCTAGAACATCTGCATATCGTAGACATTATTCAGTTGGTCCACACAACTCGGAAGTCGGGCATTTTTTCCGTGAAGGGGAGCAAAGGGGAAAGCAGGATCGTCTTCAGCAACGGATACATTGTCGGTGCGAATCATATCAACAGTAGCGTCCGCATCGGGACCGTTCTGGTGAAGACGGGCGCCATCGCCATTGACGACCTCAAGCAGGCATTGGGCGCCACGACGGGTGCCGCCAAGGATTGTGAGCCGCTTCTGGCCAAGTTGATCCAGATGGGCAAGCTGAAGCGGGAAGACGCCCTAAAAGGGCTAAAGAAGCTTGTCGAGCTGACGATTGTCGAGCTGATGAACTGGACGAAGGGTACCTTTACCTTCGATACGGATGCAGTCATCTTCTCTTCCGAAGGAGGACCGTCCTCCGGCGACATGGGGCCGGATGTCGTCCTTGACGCCCAGATGGTCCTAATGGATGCGCTTCGCATCTTTGACGAGCGTGAACGCGATCGCGCGGCCGGAAAAGAGGTGCCTTCCTTTGAGGCGCTCTTTGCCGATGTCCTTCCCGCGGAGCGCACCGATGAAGCAAAAGGAGGACCTTCGACCATTACCGCGGATGTTCTCGGGCTTTCCGACCTTGATCGGCTTGAGAAGAAAATACCCCGGCCTGTTTCAGAAATGGAGATCTTCGATCCGGTCGAGATCCATCGCCAGAAAATCAAGGAACTGCTCGCGGGCTTTTCCTCCGATGAGCAGGAGGCATTTGTCTCTTTTCTGAGGAAATTCATAGGTCGCAAGGCCGCACCCGACAGTTTGGAGCAGCAGACTGGCAAGGCTGTCGTCCTGTTCAGCGGAGACCAGCTGATCAGGCATTCGGTCATGACCATCTGCAAAGAGGACGGGGTGCCCGTATTTGTAACAGACGACGAAGGGGATCTCGATCGGATCGTATCGCAGTGTCACTCCGCCATGAGAATGCCGGTGGTCGTGTTCGACCGTCCCGCGGGACCCGAGGGCGGGTTTCCCGAGGAAACGATCGTTGTCCTGCGGAACCGGTTGAGGGGAAAGTACCCTGCTGTCCCGCTCCTGCAGTTCGCCTCTCCCCAGGAGAGCAATTTCATCCTTCGATCGTACCATGATGGCGTCTGGGCCGTTCTCCCGAAGCCGTCGAAAGAGGTCCGGAAAGAAACGTATGTCGAGGATGCGATACAATTCCTCGCTGCCTTCAAGTCGTATATCAAAGGTTTCCAGTACCGTCCCGACACCACCGACCGGTACGTGAAAGAGCTGAAAAAGGACATCAAAGCACTTCGCGAGATTGCCACCCCTTCCGATGCGGCGCTGGTGATGCTCGCCACCGTTGCCGAGATGTTCGAACGTGCAGTCACGTTCATTGTCCGTCCGACCGAATTGATCGGTGAACGGTCCGTGGGAGTGAGCACCGAAAAAAGCATGGGGCCGACCCATGCGGGCAAGCTGAAGATACCGCTCGTAAAACCTTCAGTCTTCCGGGAGGTGCTCGAAAAAGGTCTGGCATTTTATGGGGAGAGCAGGGACGAAACGCTCATGGGACTCTTTCAGGAGATCGGCAAGCCCCTGAGTCCGGCCGTTATCCTGCTGCCCTTGATAAGCGATGGAAAGGTCGTGGCGGTCGTCTATGGGGATTTCGGTAAAAAAGTGGCATCCCCGGTGCAGCTCGATATCCTCGAGATCCTTGCCCAGCAGGTCGGCATTTCACTGGAATATGCGCTTTTCCGCAGACGGATGACGAAAGCGTCTCAAATAACATAGATAGCTGACCAGGACAACCGGAACCAAAAGGCGTCTCTCGCAAAGCACGCGGAGGACGCGGAGTCGGGTCAAAACAGTACAAAGGCCTTGGATTTAATGACCTAGATTCATAAGATTTCTCTGCGATCCCTGCGTCTCTGCGAGAAATATTCTTACCGTTATGAGAAGGTCTCATTCGTAATGACTAAAGTGGATCCCGGAGGTACAACAGCGTCATGGATAATGCAATACTGAATCAGATCCTGAACATTGCCTTCGAAAAAAAGGTCTCGGACATTCATTTTGAGGTCGACAACCCGCCGATGTTCCGGGCACGGGGCCATCTCATTCGCGCCAAGCTTGGGTCCCTGACGAAACAGGATACCGAGTTCGTCGCAAAGGCGGTCATGGAGCAGCATAACCGGAAGCTGCCCGAAGACCTGAAGGAATTCGATACGTCCTATACGCTGGCGAATGTCGGCCGTTTCCGCGTGAGCATCTTCCGGCAGCGCGGCAATCTCGGCGTCGTCATGCGGGTCATCCCCCATCAGATTGGCACTTTCGAGCAGTTGAACCTTCCCCCGTCCCTCGGCAGGATCGCGCAGGTCCCGAACGGCCTGATCCTCGTCACCGGACCGACAGGCAACGGCAAGTCAACGACACTCGCTTCGATGATGAAGTATATCAATGATCATTTCGATTACAATATCATCACCATCGAGGACCCGATCGAGTTCCTGTTCACGTCGAGCACGAGCTGTGTCATTCAGCGGGAAGTGGGCATCGATACAGACAGTTTCAGCGTTGCATTGCGTTCCGTGATGCGCATGAATCCGGACGTCATCATGGTCGGAGAAATGCGCGATCTCGAGACCATCGACGCCTGTGTCAAGGCCGCGGAAACGGGGCATCTGGTATTATCCACGCTGCATACCCATAATACCGCCTCTACCGTCAACCGAATCGTCGGGTATTTCCCGCCCGATGCGCAGGAGAATACCCGGCAGAGGCTGGCAGAGAGCCTTACCGCCGTCATATCCATGAGGCTCATACGGGGAAAGAGCGGAGAGACCGTGCTTCCTGTCCTTGAAGTGATGTATGCAACGCCCACCATCAAGGCGTGCATCCGGGACAATAAACTCGACGAGATCGAGCAGCACATCGAAAAGGGGCGCGACGAATACGGCATGCAGACGATGGACCAGCATCTCATTCAGCTCTGCAGGGACGAGCTCATCACGCTCGATGAAGCAAAGCGCGTCTCCCGCTCAAAGGACCTTGAGCGAAAACTGATGTTCTATTGAGACGCGGGGATTAGGCTGAATCCAGGAGCGAGCGCATCCCCTATAGCTTGGCTACAGGATTAGCGGGCAATTAGAATAGAATAATTTCCTTGCAGATCGAAGACTCCCTGCAGCTTTTTGCAGGGAGCTTCAAATAACAATGCTGGAGAGGCTTTCTCTCCGACCACAGTGATTATATAAAGACGAGAATCTCAACAGTAGTGTCCCAACGTTGAGGGAGGCGATTCCACGATGAACCGCGAGCGTATTACAACCGGAAGATGCAGAAAACGAACTTTATGACCGCCCATGCGGCACTTGCCCATAAACTGGCTAGGGCGGCCTACTATGTGATTCGGGATGGCGTTCCCTTTGCGCCCGAAAAACTCTTTACCTAAAGAACTGGCTGTCGCGGTGAACCAGAATAGGATGTGGTAGAACCACACGGTCTGATTGGAACCCGCTCCTCCCAGCTTATAACGTTCTCGGTATCTTTACTGCATGGCAGGAACGGGTCGCTGGGCACCATGCCGTACCAGCAGGCCTTGATCCTGATGGGTGACTGGTGCAGTAGAGACTGACACCGAAACCGATGAAACCTCGGCACGGGTAGGGATGCGGAGGACGAAAGGCTCGACGAGAAACTAGTCGTTTCTCGTCTTTAGGATGGCTGTTTTCGCTTGACGGTGCCTTTTAAGGGGTGACCCCATTGTTTCCCAGCCGGCCTTTTCTGTTGCAGGTCAGGGGCGTCACCGACCGAGGAATTCGAGCAGCAGGCGCCCCTCTTCACCGGCGATGACGATCGGCCGCTTCCGCTCCTCCAGGCGTTTCTCCAGAATCTTCACCTCGCTCTCGATCTCCCTATGCGACTCGACCAGCATGAAGCGCATCAATCCTTCACCGTCCTGGGATTGGATCAGGCGGAGCCGCTCCCGGAGCGTCAGGGAACAGCAGTAGTTGAACAGGTCCTCCGAGACCGGGTAGCCCTTTTCGGACACGCATTCCCGGGCCTTCTTCAGAAAGAAGAGCTGCTCCCCGGGCAGGAAGTCCCGGAGGAACTTCGCCTTCAGTTCATTCCATTTCGTGATACTGTCCCGCATGGGTGTCTTCGACGCTGCTCCTCAAGGTCAGGTCGATGATCATTATACCGGATCGTGAACGGCAGGTCTACCTTCATGTCATTCCACGGGAATGGCCGGACCGGTGGCAACGAAATGCGGCGCCTCCCGCCTGTTCTTCATGCATTGACAGGTTCATACAACAGGTTATAATTAAGATAGGTACGGTCCTGTATCATCGGGGAGCGGGCGCATTCCCGTTAGCGCTCAGTTGTGCAACCAGCGATGGGGGGGTGACCATTGTTCCCTGACGATCAAGGATTCCCTTGCAGCTTGCTGCGAAGAGCCTCACTAGCGTCCGGCAGTGAGGTGTATCGAATGAAGGAGGAATGACCATGGCAACCATACGGAAAAAAGGCCGGCCGGCTGATAAGAACAAGAAAAAGGCAGTCGCTCCATCAAAAGGCCGTGTGAGACCCAAGATCAAAGAGGAAGTGTGTTATAGCACTGACACGGTAGTCCCTGAGAGGCTGTGCTGTTGCGAGGATCTTTGCTGCTGACCGAAGCAGTAAAGGCAGATCGCGTCTCCCTTCTGTTCCTGCTGTTTCACGCCAAGGGTAGGAAGAGAGGGGATTTTTTTGCCGAGCGTCTCGCGATCGAACACTCCCTGAAGCCTGCAGCAGGGGCCATCAATGTCAGATCGCAGGTTCCCGAGTATTAGAGGTGAACGGGCGGTTCCAGGTCCTGAGCTCCACGGTATGCGACCTGCCGCTTTTATAAGCTTATCGACAGCATGAACCTGTCCGGCCTGCCGCGGTAGAGGATCGTGCAGGTGAGAAGATCCCGGACCAGCATGGACTACAGCTCTTGAGCCCGGGCGCAAGCCGAAGAACTGAAGCCAGGAGCTCTCACAGGGTAGTGTTCAGGTCCATCGGTGAGCGAACAGATCGTTTGATCACGGTAACTACCTGATAAGCTGGGGAAATCACGAATGATACCGGAAACTTGCATTATGGAAATTTTCTGCTATACTACTATTAAAGTATTCGATCCGATCATCAACGATTGCCTTGGGTTTTGAGCCGGGAGGTACTGTAAGTAAAGAGAATGCCTTCATGCATGATGCGGTGTGCAAGCCCTCACAAGCAACAGAGAGGGAAGCCTGAAGCACCAGCCAAGGCAAAATCCTTTGAACCAGCCTCGTAACAGCCCATTAACCCAAGGCAGCCATTTTCCCCCTTCCTGCATTCTTTTCCTGCATGAAACTTCCAGCAGCAGTCCTTTGCGTACTGATCGATCCGGCGTAACTGTCGGCTTTTTATCTGTCCGCACATATCGCTTGCCCTGGCGCTTCTCATGGCATGTCTTTGACTGCATGCGTCTTTTAACCAACACCGCACACGCTGGAGCGAACTGACGAAATGCTGCCTCTCGTTTTGCCTTACCCCCTGCGCCGGGCGGCTCGGTCGCGACGACTGTGCGTTTAAGCTCCCTAAAGATGACTGCATGGAGCTTCGATCCCCAAGGAAGCATATGTATCCTAATCGCTCGCTATTCTCGATAAAACTTGATGACTGCGCTCGCTCCTGGATTTAAGCTCCCCAGTGCAAACTGCAGTGGAGCGTCGATCCACAAGGAAGCATATTTGTCCTAATCGCTCGCTATTCCCGATAAACTTGATGACTGCGCTCGCTCCTGGATTTTGCATGGGGATTGCCCTAAACCCCGCACGTCCCTGGAGTGGACCTATGATATTTTGGGCACCCGTCTTGGCCTAAGGCAGCGTCCCGACAGGGCGCCGCGCATGTCTGAGGCCGGAGGCCGAGTTTGCGCGGTCGAGCGGACGTGGCCTTAGACGGGTCCAAAATATCGTTAAGAACGAGAAAGGGATGTGCAAAAGAAGAGATACACTCTTTTTGTCACCTTTCTTGCGTGCCCAAAGAAAGGTGACCCCAAGATGGGCACCCGGCGAAAATCCTTTACGGCATGCTCGGTCGTCCTCGGTACATTTCGGAAACTTGCCCTGCGGGCTCAGACATCCGAAATGCTT
>JAAXXJ010000426.1 GCA_013334545.1 Nitrospirota bacterium
CGCTGGAGGTCATGAACCTAAGCCTGCTGCTCGCGGGGAAGGACCTGGAGCGGGAAGAGGCCGCAGCGGAACTCGTGCGGTGAACCAAGAAATGCTTCTTGAACCATGGAATCACGGAGGCACGGAAAGATTCGAAATATCCGTACTGTTGAATGATCACGATGATCCTGGAAGGAAGCGTTTAATGCAGACTGTTCTGTTTTTACGCTCCTTCACCCGTTTATTCCGTGCTTTTCTCTGGGATCCCGCATCTCCGTGGTCGCTTTAGCTGTTCTATGAAAAAGATCATTTTCTTAACGGCCCATGACGCGGAAAACGGCTTCAGCCTCGCCGGCATCACACACCATGCCGTAGACCCGGCCGAGGTGGGTGATGAGCTCAAGATCGTGATGGCTGAACCGGACAACGGCCTGGTCATCATTGACGAGCGGCTCGTACGGGGTGAGGTCGAGGAGCACCTGCGGGAGATGGAGCAGGGGTGGTCGGGCATCCTGCTGGTCCTCCCGTCGCCGGAGAAGTTGCCGGCGGAGGCGGAGGATTACGCGGCGCGGCTCATCCGCCGGGCCATCGGGTATCACGTGCGATTGAACGTATAAAGGAACCGAGAACAGGCCATGGCAACGCGAGTCCCGGCTGCGTCGGGACATACAGATAAAGGCGGTCGTAGGGTCAGCCCCGTTCATTCATACCTAACCGTGTGCGGCGAAGCCCGCCCGTGGTTATAGATCACTGATACAGGAGAAGGAATGCGTACTGGAAAGATC
Organism: Nitrospirota bacterium; assembly: GCA_013334545.1. Lineage (GTDB taxonomy): Bacteria > Nitrospirota > UBA9217 > UBA9217 > UBA9217 > JAAXXJ01. Next base: position 765 of record JAAXXJ010000426.1, read on the forward strand.
CTCGGCATATCAGGTCCTACCGTGAGCGTCGATCTCAAGGGGCTCAAGCTGTACGAGCGCGTCTTTGTGGGCCACGCTCTGCTCACGGGCGAGGTGGTGCGGCTCGAGCGTGACCAGGCGGTCATCCAGGTGTACGAGGAGACCCGCGGCCTGGGCGTGGGCGAGCCGGTGAAAGGCGTCGGCAGGCCGCTCACGGTCCGCCTGGGGCCGGGGCTCATGGGCAGCATGTACGACGGGCTGCAGCGCCCCCTGGAGCGTATGCGGCAGGAGATGGGGCCGTTCATCCGGATGCAGAAAGAGATGTACGGACTTGATTACATGAAACGCTGGAACTTTGTTCCCCACATCAAGCCGGGAGACGTGCTGTCCTACGGCATGATCGTCGGTGAAGTGCAGGAGGGGGCGTTCACTCATTACATCATGTGCGGCGAAGAGAAGGGCAAGGTCGCCCGCGTCGCATCGGGCGACATCAGCCTGGACGAGCCCTTCGGCGTGTTCGAGGACGGCTTGGAGCTCCCGGGGTGCCATGAATGGCCGGTGCGCATGGCCCGGCCGTTCCGCAAGAAGTTCGCCCCCGTGACGCCGCTGGTGACGGGCCAGCGAATCATCGATTTCCTCTTCCCGCTGGCGCGCGGCGGAGCGGCCATCATCCCCGGCGGGTTCGGCACGGGCAAGACCATCTTTGAGCAGTCCGTGGCCAAGTTCGCCGACGTGGACATCGTGGTCTATGTGGGCTGCGGCGAGCGTGGGAACGAGATGGCGGACCTGATCGCTGAGTTCGAGGAGCTCGAGGACCCCTGGACCAAGCGCCGGCTCACGGAGCGCACGGTGCTGGTGGTGAACACGTCGAACATGCCCGTTGCGGCCCGCGAGGCTTCGATCTATACGGCCGTGACCATGGCCGAATACTACCGCGACATGGGGTACCATGTGCTCTTCCTAGCCGACAGCCTCTCGCGCTGGGCGGAAGCGCTGCGGGAGATATCGACATCGCTCGAAGAGATGCCGGGCGAGGAGGGGTATCCGACCTACCTGGCGTCGCGCCTGTCGGCGTTCATCGAGCGAGCCGGCGTGGTCGAGACCATGAGCGGCAAGACCGGCTCCCTCAGCATGATCCTGTCGGTCTCGCCGCCGGGCGGCGACTTCACCGAACCCGTGACCCAGGCGTGCCTCCGCACCACCGGAGCGTTCTTCATGCTCGATACGGCATTGGCCCACCGCCGGCATTTCCCTGCCATCAACTGGTTCCAGAGCTACTCCCTCTACGGCAAGGAGCTGTCCGGCCACTATTGCCGCGAGGTTGCGCCCGAATGGGAGGACCTCCGGAATCGCTGCAACCACCTCCTGCAACAGGAGGAATCCATCCGCGAGGTCGCCGAGATCGTCGGCATCGAGGGGCTGCAGGATGCGGACCGGCTGGTCATGCGCATCGCCGAGCGCATCCGGAACGAGTTCCTGGGCCAGAATGCCTACAGCGACGATGCGTTCTCCCCACCGAAGAAGACCCTGGAGCTCATCAAGTCCATCGTGGAGTTCCATGACCGGGCCGCTGAGAAACTGAAGCAGGGAATATCGCTGGACGAAGCGATGAAAGAAACAGGAGCAAGTAGCAAGTAGTCAGGAGCCAGAAAGAAAGCAGAGGCTTGAACTGTCGTTCTCCTGACCTCTGAGGTGAA
>JAAXXJ010000427.1 GCA_013334545.1 Nitrospirota bacterium
ACCTTTCTTCGGGCAAGCAAGAAAGGTGGCTGGAAGGTCGTCTGAGGCTTGATAATTCAGCATAATAATCTTAAAGACACTTAGTAATACCCATACGAAAGTCAGAAGACCCATTCAATTCTCGCCTTCTCACCGTAAGGCGTGCCTTTTCTCAGCGTGCTTTGCGATCTGCGGTAAAAATGTTTATCAGTACTCCCTGTCCCCTCCCGGACGCCATGACGGCGAGATGATCCGTTCGTGCTGGTTCCGTGCGGCAAGGGTGCCCCAGGTGACGGTAAAATCTCCATAGCGGTCGTTGATCTCGTCCATTGCCTCGGCGGTGAACGTTCGCTTTCGTTCATCCTCGAACAGCGGGACCTGCGCCATCTGCCGTTCGAGGCCAGACACGCTCACGCCCACAAGCCGGACCGGCTGCTCGAGCGTCAACCCCTGCAGGATGGCCGCGGCTGTCGCATAGATGTCCAATCCGTGGTTCACGGAGCGGCGGAGCCGCTGCTGGCGCGAGAACGTATGGAAATCCGAGTACCGGAGGGTCAAGCTCACGGTCCGGCCGGCGTACCCGCCGCGCCGCAGTCTGCGACCCACCTTCTCGCAGAGCTGGAGGAGATGACGTTCGATCAGAGAACGGTCTCCGCAATCCTGTTCCAGGGTCATGCTGTGGCCCATGGACCGGGCATCCTCCTCATCCTGCTCCGCCAGGGAGACCACGGGATCGTCGTCGATGCCTAATCCCATCTCATGGAGCCGCTCGCCGAGGACACCGAACCGCGCCGTCAGCTTGTCGATGGGAGTTCGTCCCAGCTCCCCGCAGGTCCTGATGCCCATGGCCGCGAGGTGCCTTGTCAGGTTTGGACCGATTCCGCAGAGATCCTTCACAGGAAGGTCTTCCATCACCTCGGGAACATCGTGAGGCAGGATGAGCACGATGCCGTCGGGTTTCAGCATGTCGCTCCCCAGCTTGGCAAGGAGCTTGTTGGGGGCGATGCCGACCGAGCAGGTGAGCTTCGTCTCCTCCCACGTCTGTTCCTTGAGACTGACGGCGATCTGCACCGGGTCGCCGAAGAGCGACTCGCAGCCAGTCACGTCGAGGAACGCCTCATCGATGGAGAACAGTTCGACCAGGGGCGTGAAGCGCTCCCATATCCTGATGAGCTGTTTGCAGGCATGGGAATACTTGGCTGAATCTGCAGGGACCAGCACGATGTCGGGACACATTCGTCTCGCTTCGTGGTACATCATGCCGGTCTTGACGCCGAAGGCCCGCGCCTCGTATGAGGGGGACAGGATGACGCCGCGGCGCTCCGATCCGACAACCGCCATGGGCCTCTCGCGGAGAACAGGCGCGGAGCGCTGTTCGACCGAAGCGAAGAAAGCGTTCATATCGATGTGAAGAATATTTTTCATTTCATCTGCAAAAAGTAAACCTTTTCGTTAGCCACGAATTTTCACGAATTGTCGAACGAAAACGAACTGCGATAATGTTCCTAATATGCCAATCTTTCAAATTCAAGACTTTCTTTTCCGAAATTTATAATAATTGCCAGTTTCATGCCTGTGGCTTTCAGATAATTTAACGCCTGTGCTTTATGAGCATCAGTGATCTTTTCTACAGCTTTCAACTCGAGAATGATCTTTCCCTCGACAAGGATGTCAGCATACTACTCCCCGATAGATACTCCAAGAAAAGAGACCGTAATGGGCATCTGCTGGACCGCTTCGATCCCCTCTCGGCGAAACAATACCATCATTCCATTTTCGTATACTTTCTCCAAAAATCCATGGCCTAATTCCCTATGCACCTGCATGGCCAGCCCGATGATTTTATAAGAAACATCTTTAAACAAGATCGCAGCATTAATATCCATCGCCACCTTCTCGTCGCATCTTTTATAATCGGTATCAATTCGTGTTAATTCGTGGCCCATCACCGGTTTTATCCTTCTGCATTTCTGATTTTCCACCCGAGACTTTCCATGTTGTAACAGACCTCGTACAGTCCCTGGCCGTCGGTCACCGAGAAGTGCAGGATAACCGCGCTCCCCTCCCGGCTCTTCCAGGTAAAGGCCGTCTCCTTGATCTTGACCTGTCTGCCATTCCAGGAAAACCAGACAGGGCGGAACTCTCCCCGGGAGAAAACTGCACCGACCTTTATTGGCTCGTCGATCTCGATCGCCATGAATTACATTATAGTGAACATTTGTTCACCTGTCAAGAATATCATCGCTTATCGCACATTTATATATTATCTTTTTTATTCAGTAAGTTATTATCATACTGCAATTTTTTTCAACTAATATCTTTACATTCTTATGGGATTCAGGTAGTTTTTTAACGAGATTGACGTACGTTCTCCATGAACTTCACTCCGATACCTTTCTTTAACCCAAGTTCCGCAGTTGTGCTCTGATTTCATGTTTTTTCAGGCATCGTGAAGCA
>JAAXXJ010000114.1:0-5428 GCA_013334545.1 Nitrospirota bacterium
GGAGAGCAACTTCGAGTGCCTCTGGGACTGCTTTCGCTCGATTCCCTCTCTGGAGATCGAAGGTGCGTCGGTCCTCGACGAGTTCTCCTGGCTGAACAAGGACGACCCCAGCTTCTCGCTGCAGCGAGTGATCCAGAACCGCGGACAGGACGTCCCGGAATGGCGCTCACTGAAGCTGAACAAGAAGGCGCGCACGGACCTGTTGAAGATCTTCCTGTGCACGCGCCAGGAGCTCGAGGGCAAGCGGATCGACGAGGTGTTCGGGCGCGACTTTCTGGACAGCAACATGTGGCTGTATTGGCGCACCATGTTCGCTTTCGAGGAATGGCATTCCGCCCTGGAGATGAAGCTGTACCTCCACCGCTTCATTCATCACTTTGGCGGCCTGGTCGACCTGTCGACCATCAAATTCACCAAATACAACCAATACGAATCCCTCGTGCTGCCAATGATCCGCTGGCTGACCGAGCGGGGGGTCACGTTCGAGTACGGGATCGACGTCACGGATGTCGACTTTGCGATCGCTCCGGAGCACAAGAAGGCCACGCGCATTCACTGGCTGCAGCGCGGCAAGCCGGGCGGGGTCGACCTGACGGAGGACGACCTCGTGCTCATGACGATCGGTTCGCTGGTCGACAACGCCGACGAGGGCGACCACCGGACCCCTGCCAGGCTCAACACCGGCCCGGCCTCGGCCTGGGAACTGTGGAAGCGAATTGCGGCCAAGGACCGTGCGTTCGGCCGGCCTGAGGTTTTTTGCGCCAACATTCCCCAGAGCAAGTGGGAGTCCGCCACCGTGACCACGCTCGACGGGCGCATCCCTCAGTACATCCAGAAGATCTGCAGGCGCGATCCTTTCTCCGGCAAGGTGGTTACCGGGGGCATTGTCACGGTGCGCGACTCCCGCTGGCTGATGAGCTGGACCGTCAACCGGCAGCCGCACTTCAAGGCCCAGAAGCCCACCGAGATCGTCGCCTGGATGTACGGCCTGTTCGTTGAAGCCCCCGGCGACTACGTCAGGAAACCCATGCAGGACTGCACCGGCGAGGAGATCGTGAAGGAGTGGCTGTACCACCTGGGCGTGCCCGTCGGGGAGATCCCGGAACTGGCCGCGACGGGCGCGAACTGCGTCCCGTGCATGATGCCCTACGTGACATCCTTCTTTTTGCCGCGCAAGGCCGGCGACCGCCCGGACGTGGTTCCGAAGGGCGCCAGGAACTTTGCCTTCATCGGGCAGTTCGCCGAGACGGGCCGTGACTGCGTTTTCACGACGGAGTACTCGGTGCGCACCGCCATGGAAGCGGCCTACACGCTGCTTGGCGTGGAGCGGGGCATCCCGGAAGTGTTCGGTTCGACGTACGATATCCGTGCATTGCTCAAAGCGACTGCGGTCATGCGGGGAGGACAACCCCTGAATATCCCCTTACCTCAGTTTCTCGAGAAAATGCTCCTCGAGAAGCTCGATGCCACTCAGGTCGGCAGGCTTCTCGACGATGCGGGGCTCCTTTAGGGCCGCGGACCGGCTGCGGTCATCTTGCGGAGGCGGTATTTGCGGGAAAGGAACTTCCTGGGTTCAGGGCTATACTGTTTCGGTCTGTCCTGCGTCAGGCTTGATCCTGCAGTTATTGCTGATTGCAGGTATAATGGTATAAATAATTATTCATTTAATCCCAGGTATCCGGGTCGGACCGGGACAGCACCTGCGTCCGGCCCTTGCCGTTGCCTGCTGTAACAGTCGATCGGGTCGTGCTTCAAGCCGATCTGTCAATAGCTATGCTCCCGGGGGCGCTCGATGGCTGAAACCGTTCACAAGGCCGCTGACGAAAAGTTCTGCTCCGAGTGCGGCAACCTGATCAAGGCGAGATCGGAGATCTGTCCGAAATGCGGTGTCCGCCAGATGCCGCCGCCGGGCATCTTTATCTCGACGTCGCCGAACGGCAGGAGCAGGCTGGTCGCGGCGCTGCTGGCGCTCTTCCTGGGCGGCTTCGGCATCCACAAGTTCTATCTCGGCCGGGTCGGCTGGGGCATCGTCTATCTTCTTTTCTGCTGGACCTTCCTCCCGGCGATCGTCGGCTTCATCGAAGGGATCCTGCTGCTGGTCATGAGCGACAGCGAGTTCGACACCAAGTACGGGAAGGGCTGAGACCGGCCCCGGGACGGCATCGAACAGGAAACCATCGGGGTCAGGTCCCCCGATCAGATCATTCGAGGGCAGGCCTGCGGCTTGACATTTCCCCTGCAAAACGTTCCGGGGTGATCTCCGTCTTTCAGCCGACAGATCATCATGCAGGGAAGAGCGTCTTCCTCCATCCCGCGAAACTTCCCGTCGTATTATTTTCTTGACGCGGTTCCCCCGGATCGCTATAGTGGAAGTGCTGATTCCATTTTTGGACCATTTATGGAAACGATAAGCAGATTCCTCACGACCGGCAAAGAGAGCTTCTTCCTCCTCGGTCCGCGCGGCACGGGCAAGTCCACTTATATCCGGATGCGGTATCCCGACGCCCTTTCGCTGGACCTGCTGCGGCCTGACGTGTTCAGGAATTACAGCGCCTACCCCGAGCGTTTGCGGGAAACGGTCCTCGCGAACAAGGGCAAAAAGACCATTGTCATCGACGAGATCCAGAAGGCGCCGCAGCTCCTGGAGGTGGTCCACAGCCTGATGGAGGAGAAGAAGGGCCTCCAGTTCATCCTCACCGGTTCGAGCGCCCGGAAACTGAGAAAGGCGGGGGTGAACCTGCTTGCAGGCCGGGCTGTCATGAAGCACATGCACGCCTTTCTGGCGGCGGAGCTGCAGGACCGGTTCCGGCTCGACAAGGCGTTGCAGCGCGGCATGATCCCGGTCGTCCTGAATAGCGCGGACCCGGCGGCGTCGCTCCACGCCTATGTGGACCTGTATATCCGTGAAGAAGTGCAGCAGGAGGGGTTCACCAGGAGCATCGGCAACTTTACCCGTTTCCTGGAAGCCGTGAGCTATTCCCACGGCTCGATACTGAACATCAGCAACGTGGCGCGCGAATGCCAGATCGAGCGCAAGGTCGTGGAGGGATACGTCGGCATCCTGGAGGACCTGCTCCTTGCCTACCGCATCCCGGTCTTCTCGAGACGCGCGAAGCGCGCAACGGCCGCGCACCCGAAATTCTATTTCTTCGATGCCGGGCTCTACAGCGTCCTGCGGCCTTCCGGACCGCTCGACCGCGCGGAAGAGCGGGCGGGTGAAGCGCTCGAAGGACTGGTGGGCCAGCACCTCCGCGCGTGGATCGACTATCGGCATCCGGGCGTGCAGCTCTTCTATTGGCGGACCAGCGCCGGGTCGGAAGTGGATTTCATCCTGTACGGAAGGGACCTGTTCTGGGCCGTGGAAGTGAAGAACGGCAAGGCGGTGCACCCGCAGGACCTGCGGCCGCTCAAGGCGTTCGGCGAGGATTATCCCGGGTCGAAGCGGTTTCTTCTCTATCGCGGAAGCGAACGGCTTGTGCGAGAGGGGATATCGATCGAGCCGTGCGCGGATTTTCTTCGTGGGCTGGAGTGAAGCCGATGGGGCGGGGCCGCAGGGGGTCGGACCGAAGACCGGCCCCGGGACGGCATCGAACATGATCCAACGACTGGACCATATCAACATCGTCGTGAGCGACCTGCAGAAGGCAAAGGACTTCTTCCTGCAGCTCGGCTTCCGGGAAACGATCTCCTCGCGCCTCTCCGGCGAGCGGTTCACCATCGTCACGGGGCTTCCGGATGTCGACGCCGAGTTCGTCGGCCTGTCCCTGCCCGGTTCGACAACGAACGTCGAGCTGATCCAGTACTCCTCGCCGGCAGGCGGAAGGGACCCTGCGCTCAGCAGGCCGAACCAGCTCGGGTATCGCCACATGGCCTTTGCGGTCGACGACATCGCAGCGGAGGTCGACCGTCTCAAGGCCGCAGGGGTCGAGTTCCAGAGCGGCATCCAGCTCTGGGAAAGGACCGGCAAGAAGCTGGTGTATTTTTACGGCCCCGACGGGATCATCCTGGAGTTCGCCGAATATCCGAAGACGTCCTGACAAAAGCAGGAAACAGGGACCGAGGGCTGAACCCGGGTCATACTTGAATCTGTAGTTGTCCGGGTAAAATGACCGGCCGCGGAATGATCCATTGTCTTCAGCCGCTGTCGGGATCTGGAAGGGAGGCTTTCATCCATGCCAAAGGGCCGAAAAAAGCGACGTCGCGACATCGAGAAAGACTATCCGGCGAAACAGTTCGCCGCCAAGCTCCGCCGCCTGGCCGACTGCATCGAGCAGGGCAGGCAGTTCCGGATCCAGGTGGCCGGCGAGCGGATCGTTGTGCCGGCCGGCGCTGTGATCAACATCGCGCACGAGCGTGGCAGGTCGAGCGAGGAGATCGAGTTCCAGCTCGTCTGGCCGGTCAGTTAACATCCTGGAGGCAGGGCTCCAATTATTAGGCCTCGCAAAAGCAGGTGTCACTGAGACATGAGCCGCAGCAGGAAAACCATCGACGCTGAATGGATCCGCACGTGCGTGGAGGACTTTGTGTCCCGCTCTCCTGAGAACACGCTCGGGTTCTCCCGTCATGAGAAGGTCTTCGACAGGCCGCTGGTGGGGTTCGCCGCCGGCACGGACAGCCTCTGGCAGGTCTACCGGGACCACATCGGCGCGTTCTACCTGACGCCTGCGGATATCTTCCTGGCCTCCTTTCCCGGATCAATGGTTTCTCCCGAAGAGCTCACGGTCGTGAGCTGGATCTTGCCGTCGACCACCAGGACCCGGCAGGAGCAGGCCGGCCAGACGCGCTTCCCCTCTGAGCGCTGGGCTCGGACGCGCCATTACGGGGAGCTGTTCAACAACGCGCTCCGGCGCCGCCTGGTCGCTGAGCTGGCGAATGCCGAGGTCCAGGCAGTCGCTCCCCTGCTGTCGCCGTCCTGGCAACGGTCCGACGAGGGGAACTATGCGCCCTGCTCCAACTGGTCGGAGCGCCATGCGGCCTATGCCGCGGGGCTGGGGACGTTCGGGCTCTGCGACGGCCTGATCACCCCGGTTGGCAAGGCCCACCGTACGGGCTCGGTGATCGCCTGCGTGAAGGTTCCGCCGAGCGAGCGGCCGTACCAGGACCACCACGCATACTGCCTCCACTTCACGCACGGCACCTGCGGGAAATGCATCGCCCGCTGTCCGGTGAAGGCGCTCAGCCGAGAGGGCCATGACAAGAAGCGCTGCAGGGAGTACACGGAGCACCGCATGAACGAATATATGAGGAAGGCCTTCGGGATCGACAATTATGCCTGCGGGCTCTGCCAGTGCGGCGTGCCGTGCACGGACCACGTGCCCGGGCCGGAAGAAGGATGAACGGAGCTGGATAGGCTCTCCTCATGTCTGCGGGCATCCTGGCAGGGGTCCTGGGGTCACCCATTTGAAGGCTCCCCGTCAAGCGAAAAAGC
>JAAXXJ010000114.1:5438-7717 GCA_013334545.1 Nitrospirota bacterium
AATTTTCTCGTCGATGTTTTTATGCAGTCATCGTTTTCTTTACCATTGCCGCAGTTTCATTCAGTTTCGGCGTCAGTTCCTCACTGCACCAGTCACCCATCTGGATTAAGAGACATCTTCGGGTCAGGCTTGATTCTGTAGTTGTTGAAGACCACCGTTGATCGGGATCCTGATCTCCAGCCCGCAACAATCCCCTTTACAGCGCTCCGGGCAATGTTATAATTTTGTTATAACACTGAAGGAGGCGACAATGCACAGAAAGGTCGTTGCCATAGGGAACAGCAAGGGTGTATCGATCCCGGTCGAGATCCCGAACAAGCTCGATCTTGCCGCCGGCTCGGACGTGAATGTCGAGCTGGATGAAGAGCAGGAAAGGATCGTGATCACCCCGGTCAGAAAGACGCGGAAGGTGCCGGGGATCGACAAGGAGTTCGCCGGTCAGGTGAACGAGTTCATTGAGAAGTACCGCCCCGCGCTGAAGGAGCTCGCGAAGAAGTGAAATGACATGAAAATAGACCTCAACCTGATATGCTTCCTCGAGAGTACCTAAACATTCATTACCGGACCCTCAAGGTTCCCCAGTTGCTAAACCTCTCCATGCAAGTGGCACTACACAGGGGGGCAGCTCGATCTCCTTGCCACCCGCCACAGTCCTTTTTACAGATTTCACCTCCTCCCCACCTCCTTTGACGTATAATTACTTCATGGCAAACAGATCCATAATCATCATCGGCGCGGGAATGGGCGGGCTTGCTGCGGGCATCTACGCCAGGATGAACGGCTATGACACGCGCATCTTCGAGATGCATTGAAGCTCCCTGCAGTAAGCTGCAGGGAATCTTCGATCCGCAGGGAAGATGGTTTATGCTAATCGCTTGCTAACCCCGCAGCAAACTGCGGGGAATGTGAACTGACCCCCTCCGTTTAGACACTTATGTTAGAATGTCGGACAGGATCTTCAGCCCCGAGGGGCAGAAAGGATCTTGTCATGAGAAAACAGAGGAAATTCACTACCGATTTTAAGCGTCAAGTTGTTGAAGAATATCTGAGCGGGATCAGTACTGCAGCCCAGCTCTGCCGGAGGCACAGCCTTTCCTCCGGGCTTCTGTATCATTGGAGAAAGCAGTATGTCAAAAACAGCTTCGATGCAGATTCCGCCAAGGAGGCCGCTTTGGAAGAACGGATCGGCCAATTGGAGCAGGAACTCGGAAAAGTTCACCTCGAAAACGAGTTTTTAAAAAAAGCGCTGCATCAAAGCTACGATCAGTCCCGGAAAAAAGGCAATTCATTGCCGACCACCGAGACCTTATCAAAACCGTCACGAGGGGGTGCGAACTCATGAAACTCCCTCGAAGCAGCTACTATTACCATTCCAAGAGCCAGGAGCTTTCCCTTGAGGACCAAGCCTTGGGCAGCCGGATTGAAGAGATCACAGAAGAGTTCCCGAAATACGGGTATCGGAAAGTCACCCGTGAACTGCATCGGAAAGAGATCCCGGTAAACCACAAGAAAGTTCATCGGATCATGCGGGAAAAGGGCCTCTTGGTCACGAAAACCAAGCAGTTTGTCAAAACCACTGACAGCAACCATCCTTATCCCGTATATTCGAACCTGATCAAAGCCCTGCAGGTCACGAACCTCAATCAGGTCTGGGTTGCCGATATCACCTATATCCGGATCGCGGTCGGCTTTGTATATCTGGCGGTCATTCTGGACCTCTGTTCGCGGAAAACGATCGGATATGCCATCTCGCGAACTATCGACACATCCTTGAGCCTCTCAGCGCTTCGGATGGCGATCCAGAGCAGAAACCCTCCTGCTGGCGTGATTCATCACTCGGACCGGGGGATACAGTATGCAGCTCATGACTATATCGACGAACTAAAAAACCACAGGTTCCAGATCAGCATGTCCCGGAGAGGAAATCCGTACGACAACGCTTTTGCCGAAAGCTTCATGAAAACCATAAAAACAGAAGAAGTCTACCTCTGGGAGTACCGGACCCTAGATGACGTTCTCAGGAGGCTTCCGTACTTCATTGAGCACGTGTATAATCAGAAACGACTGCATGCCTCACTGGACTACGTTCCTCCAGTCGAATACGAGGCAATGCTGATAAATCAGAATCAAAAAGCACCCTGTCCGATTGCTCTAAACTAACTGTCCAAACTCAGGGGTGCAGTTCAATGCGCTCGCTCCTGGATTTAAGCTCCCTACTGCAAGAGGCATGGAGCTTCGATCCTCAGGGTAAGTGTTTATCCTAATCGCTCGCTATGCGC
>JAAXXJ010000114.1:7727-8574 GCA_013334545.1 Nitrospirota bacterium
TTCAGATGATGCATAAGCTACTTTTCTATTTTTTATATATTAGCCTCGCTATAGTAAGCGTGAATGCACGCAATGCGTATTCAACTGATGTGCCAGAAAAACGTCCCGAAACAAAGAAGAGTCCAGCCGACTTATGTCGGGAAAATGCAAATGTTGAGATGGTAATCGATCAAGTAATCAAAGCCGTCCGACAGAAGGACGCTGCTATATTGGAACAGTATGTTTCCAAGGGCGCATTGCTGTCATGGGGGCCGTGTAATGCCATGGACCAAGTAGAAATACACAAAATGACTTTTCAAGAAATGCGGGAACGTTTACAGGCAATGGCGCACGGTGATGAAATATATGTTCATACTAATCCTGATATAGAGAAGGATATCTTCGAGAAGAATGCCAAAGCAGTAACTATCTATACGGATGGATGGATGAGTGAGTATCCATATTTGAATTTATTTTTTGTTTATCGAGAGGATAATGCTATTTGGGAATGGCGAGGAGCTTGCGATTCTGATGGTCCGCCGTTTAAATTGCTTAAGGATGGCAGGTATCACGAAGTGTATTACCGAGAGCCCGTCCTACCGCGGCAGGGACCGCGGACATTCAAAAATTATTCCTCACTAAAGGCGCGGATTAAAGAAATTATCCACTTTAAGAAATATGATGCACTTATCCCCTATGTAGAATCAAAACGTTCATTGATATTTGGACCAAAACAGTCATTGATATTGGGTGAATGCAGCTCAGAAATGACTAAAAAAGATATGCCTATCGGAAAATCAACACCTATTGAAGAAATAATCGCTTTTCTGCGGCAAAATGGTGCTAAAGCCAAAGACATAAAATTCTC
>JAAXXJ010000115.1 GCA_013334545.1 Nitrospirota bacterium
GGGGGCCGGCTGACGCCGGCCCCCGTGTGTCATCTTTCGTATCTCCAGCCCCGAATCAGAACTCCGGGACCTTCCCTCCCGCATCGGTGATCTCCTTCATGATGTCCGCCCGCCTGATCGTGAAAGCATTCTTTGACCAGCTCAGGACATAACGGTCGATCTTGCTCTGTACCGACCCGCTGCCCTCGGCCGAAAATGCTATCCGTTTGCAGTCGCCGTTCAGACAGAGGTCCATATCAAGCTTGCTGGTCCCCTGCGGCGTAACGCCGGTGAAGACATTCTCCTTATGTCGGATCAGGAAGGCATCGCGCTTCCCGGCCTCGTCAATATAGAAGAACCGGCCGGTCCAGTCGCGATAGCACGACCCGGACTCACACAGCAGGTAGTTCTGCTTCGAGCGGTAGAGCTTGCCGCCGATGCTCTTGGCGTCGTTGAAGTTCGTGATGACCTTCGTGTTGATCTTGGGTGTGATCTTCAGGTCGGAGACCCCGGAGTCCTCGAAGTCGACGCGGATGATATTCAGGTGCAGGTCACGCCGCTCGTCCTCGGCGCTCTTCGGGGCTTTTTTCGCTTCGGCAGGCGCGGTCTTTTTCGCCTCAGCCTTCTTTTTATCCTGGCCCTTCGCCGCCGCTGCCGCCGCCGGCTCCTTCTTGTGCTCCGCCTCTGCTGCCTTGCGCTCAGCTTCGGCCTTCCGCTCTGTCTCGGCCCTCTTCATGGCCTCTTCCTTGGCAACCTCCTTGAGGTCCACAAGCCGGTTCTCGTCGAACCGTCCTTCCAGCATCATGGTCTCGCCCGGCTTCAGGGTGAACTGACCCCTGACGACCTGCCCGCTGTGACGGATGGCCACGGAGTGCTCTCCCGCCGGAACGTCCTCGATGAAGACGTCGGCATCGCCGCTGTACACGTCGTCGATATACACGCGGCCGCCGACCAGCGTGCTCCTTACATCGATGTTGCCGACATTGGCGTGCCTCTCCTCGGCAGCTTGAACGAACCCGGCAGCCATACAGAACACCATCAGGACGATCAGCCGTATACGCATTGTTTCCCCCTCATTGAATAAAGCCCTTTGGAATTACTAGTAAAATATAGCAGGAAGCGATAAAAAATCAAGGCAGAAACAGAGTATTTTCCCCCCGCAAGAACCTGGGGACGGCTCCAGGGGGAACAAGGTGACACCGCCGCTAATCATCGGAAACCTCGAGATATTCGCGGGGGCTCAGAGGGATAGGCAGGAACTGTATCCCGGCCCGGTACCCCGCATCGGCTTTCCTGCTCCACACGATCATGCCGCCTTTGTGCTCCCCAACGGTGCCCCGGAACCAGACAAAGCCGGGAGCAAGCGGCATCTCCGATATGATGCCCAGACCGCCGTCGCTGATGTCCACACCTTTCACCATAAGATCAATGCGCTCAAGCTTTCCGAACTGGATCACGGTCACGGGAATATCTTCACTTTCGCCGTATGCCTGCCTTGGGTATTTTCGCGTGCTTGCCATCGATCTTTCATAAATCCTAAATAATTAAATACTTAGCAAGTATGGCCGCTGTCTACCCCTCTACTTTCGGCAACAATGAACACGTATCGTATTGATCATCGATGTAATTATAGTATATTTTTTATGATTGAGAAGGATTATTTTAGGGGACATCAAATTTTTCTGGTAGGCCGAACCTCAGATGATACTGTCATTGTTGTAGTTCCCTGCAACGAGTTGTTAGAGACCTTCGGTCATTAAAGCAACTGTTTTCATCCCCGAAGAAGTTCGATGACCGCGGCCATATCGGGGGGCGGCGGGGCGCTGAAGGTCAGCGGAGTTCCGGCCACGGGATGGAGGAGCGAGAGGGACTCGGCGTGGAGCATCTGGCGGGGGATGGAAAGAGCGCCGATCTTCATGACCTTTGCGCCGCCATAGACCTTGTCGCCGAGCACGGGGAAGCCAGCATGTGCCATGTGCACACGGATCTGGTGCGTCCGGCCGGTCTTGATCTCCACTTCCACAAGCGTGGCGTTCTTGAAACGCTCCTTGACCTTGAAGAGGGTGACCGCCTCGCGCGGGCTTGCGGTGTGTACGCTGATCTTCTTTCGTTCTTTCACATGCCTGCCGATGGCGGTCTCAATGGTTCCCGATCCCTTCTTGATCACGCCGCTGACCAGGGCGAGATACTTCTTCTGCACCACGCGGTCCTTGAACTGCCTTGTCAGCGCCTTGAGTGCCTGCCCCGTCCTCGCCACGACCATGACGCCCGACGTTTCCTTGTCCAGGCGATGCACAATACCTGCCCGCTCGCGCTCGCTTCCCGCGCTTTCCGAGTTCCCCGTCCCCGTTGACGGCAGGCTCCCATAGTGGTACAGCAGCGCGTTCACCAGCGTGCCGGTGTAGTTTCCGGGAGCGGGGTGGACGACCAGCCCCGGGGGTTTGTTCAGGACGACCATGTGGTCGTCCTCGAATACGACATGGAGCGGGATGTTCTCGGGCAGGACCTCGCGGACAGGACGTGCAGGCAGTTCGAGCGTAATGCTGTCTCCGGGCCTGACCTTGTCCTCGGGCTTCTCGGCCTTGCCGTTCACAAGGGCGAGCCCGTCCCTGATCAGGGCCTGGATGCGGTTCCGGGAGCTGTACGCCTCATGGTGCTGGATGAATAGGTCGAGGCGCTTGCCGCTGTGGCTGTCAGTGACGATGAGGGTCTTGGGGGGCATGAGATTTGTTCAGGTTGAGGATGGGGCTAAGGTTGATGGCTTACGTATTCCGGCTCTTCTTCTTGTCCTCAATCTTGGCCGTGACCTGCTGGTTCCTGCCCAGTCGCACCAGCATGAACAGGGATACAAAGAACATGACGATCGAGACCACCTGGGACGTGGAGATGGCGCCGCCGAAGTAAACGCCGCGCGCAGCATCGCCGCGGAAGAACTCGACTATGAAGCGGAGGATCGAGTACAGGGCCGGGTAGAGCCAGAAGACCTGGCCGTCGAACTTCCGGAACCGATAGACGACCAGGAGCACGAGGAAGTTCATGAGCTCGCCGCCTGCCTCGAAGAGCTGCGTGGGATAGAGCGGGACGCCGAGCGGCGCAAGGGAATGGGTATCGGAAAAGGTGATGCCCACCGATGTATGGCAGGGCGCGCCGTAGCAGCAGCCCGCGAAGAAGCAACCGAACCGGCCGAACATGTGCCCGAGGGCGATGTAGGGAGCCACGATGTCAGCGGTCTTCCATACCGGGAGCTCGTGTTTCCGCACGTACCAGATGCCCGCAGCAACGGCGCCGATCAATCCGCCGTAGAACACCAGCCCACCCTTCCAGATGGCGAAGACATCGAGCCAGTTCCGCTGGAACTCCTGGAGATTGACCAGCACGTAGAAAAGACGCGAACCGATGATGGCGGCAAGGAGCAGATAGACGCCCATGTCCATGATGCGTTCGGGGTCAATGCCTTCCTTTTTCGCCTTGCGCGCGGCGAGCCAGACTGCGATGAGGAAGCCGAGGCCGATCATCAGGCCGTACATCCGGATGGGGATGGGACCGATGGTCCAGCCGCCGAGGTCGATCTTCGGAATTTCAAAAAGAATGGGATGCATGGATCACCTTAACGTATATTTCCAACGAGTGATACGGTGATAGCGATTACGTCAGTGGTCATACGTGATTCTGACAATGGCTCAATCATTTAATCACTCTTCGCTGTTCCTTGTTCTTCCTGTTTTCGGGGGAACAGCATGTCGACCGCCAGGAGCCCGACGCCGATGGTGATGGCCGAGTCTGCAATGTTGAACGTGGGCCAGTGATAGGACCGGTAATACCATTCGATGAAGTCCACCACCTCGCCAAACCGTACGCGGTCGATGAGGTTCCCCACGGCACCGCCGCCGATGAGTGCGAAAGCGACGAGCGGCAGGCGATCGACTGACTTGCGGACCAGCGCGATGAGCACCGCCAGGGCAGCAAGGGAGACGGTGATGAAAAAGACCGTCCGCCAGGCCCCGGAAGCGCCGGCCAGGATGCCGAAGGCCGCGCCGGGGTTCCGCACGTATGTGAGGCTGAAGAACCCGGGGACGACCTTCACGGTCTCATGGAGGGTGAACCTCTTGATAATGAGGTATTTCGTCAGCTGATCCAGGATGACGACCAGTCCGGCGATCACCGAGACCCAGAGGTATTTGTTCTTCATTATTCTCCTAAATCCAACTTCCGCCACGGAGACACTGAGACACAGAGAAATAAAAAATCCAAAGCTCACATGACATGCAATAATGAAACTTGAACTAATTTCGTTGTTCGCTTTTGAGCATTGGCCTCTGCATCTCGTTTTCCTCTGTGTCCTCTGTGTCTCTGTGGCAGCTCATCTTATTCAAGGTTCCCCGCGCACCGCGTGCAGATCTCCGGGTGGTCCTTGACCGTGCCCACGCTTTCCAGGTACATCCAGCACCGCCCGCACTTCCGGCCCTTGGCCGGTGCGGCCGCTATCTTCAGACCCTTGACCGTGTCGCTCGTGAACGCATCAGCAGGCGCCTCGGCTTCTTTTGCCAGGGCCACGGACGAGACGATGAAGATGAAAGGAAGATCGTTCCCATGGCGGGCGAGGAGATCGTACAGACCGGCCTCTGCATAGAGCGTCACACCGGCGTCCAGGGAGTGACCGATCTTCTTGTCCTTTCGGAGCGCCTCCAGCACCTTGGCGGCCTCGCCGCGCACCGCGAGCAGCCTGTCCCACCGCGCCTCGAGGCTGTCGTCCAGATACTTCTCTTCGGCCTGCGGAAAGTCGGAGAGGAAGACGCTCGGCGTCCCGGCGCTGTCCTTCATATAGCTCCAGACCTCATCGGCAGTGAAGGAGAGCACCGGCGCCATGAGCCGCACCAGCGTCGAAAGGACCTTGTTCATCGCGGTCTGGCCGGAGCGCCGTTCCGCTGACGCAGCCCTTGCCGTATAGAGCCGGTCCTTCAGGATGTCGAGATAGAACGCGCTCATGTCCACGGCGCAGAAATTATGGATCGCATGGAAAACGATATGGAACTCGAAATCGTCGTAGGCCCTACCGACCCGCTGCGTGAGCTTCTGCAGGCGGTGAAGGGCCCATCGGTCGATCTCGAGGAGCTTGTCGTCTCCAACAGCGTCCTTCGCTGGGTCGAAGTCCGCAAGGTTGCCCAGGAGGTACCGGCTGGTGTTCCGGATCCGGCGGTACGCCTCGGCAAGGTGAGCAAGGATCTCGGGCGAGATGCGGATATCGTCTCGATAGTCGGCGGCCGAGACCCAGAGCCGGAGCACCTCCGCCCCGTACTTGTCGATGACCTCCTGCGGCGCAACGACATTGCCCGAGGACTTGCTCATCTTCTTGCCGGAGCCGTCCACGGTGAAACCGTGCGTCAGCACCGCACGGTACGGCGCTGTGCCCGTGGTGCCGACCGAAGCGAGCAGCGAGGACTGGAACCATCCCCGGTGCTGGTCGCTCCCCTCAAGGTACAGGTCAGCGGGCCACGACAGCTCCCCGCGCTGTTTCAGCACAGCGGCCTGGGAGACCCCCGAGTCGAACCATACATCGAGTATGTCCATCTCCTTATCGAAGTCATTCTTGCCGCACTTCGCACAGGCTGTGCGTGCCGGAAGCAGTTCGGAGGACGGTCTGGTGAACCAGACGTCGGCACCTTCCTTCTCCACGATGTCCGCAACGTGGTCGATGACCTTCTGGTCGAGCAGCAGGGTCCCGCAATCCTTGCAGGTGAAGGCAACGATGGACACGCCCCATGCGCGCTGGCGCGAGATGCACCAGTCGGGCCGGTCCTGGACCATGGAGAGGAACCGGTCCTTTCCCCAGCCCGGCACCCAGGTGACAACGTTCGCGTTCTCGACGACCTTTTTCAGGAGGTCGTTCTTCTTCATGGAGATGAACCACTGCTCGGTTGCCCGGAAGATGACGGGATGCTTGCACCGCCAGCAGTGCGGATAGGAATGGACGAGTTTCTCTTCTGCGAGCAGCGCGCCCCTCTCCTTCAGGAGACCGATGACGCCCTTGTTCGCCTTGTGCACATGCTCGCCCACGAAGACGCCGGCCTCTTTCGTGAACCGCGCCTTGTGGTCAACGGGCGCGTACACGTCCAGGCCGTACCGCAGGCCGGCCTCGTAGTCCTCCTGGCCGTGTCCCGGGGCCGTGTGCACGATGCCGGTGCCTGCCTCGAGCGTCACGTGTTCGCCGACGATGACGAGCGATTCGCGGTCGATGAAGGGATGCCGGGCCTTCAGGCCTTCGAGCGCTTTCCCCTTGAACTTCTCGAGGACCTTGTGGTCCTTGATGCCGAACCGCTGGAGGGACTGGCTGAGCAGCGCTTCGGCAACGATCAGGACATTGTTCTGCCCGCTATCGACGGCTGCATAGTCGAACTGGGGATGGAGCGCCACGGCCAGGTTGGACACCAGCGTCCAGGGCGTGGTGGTCCAGATCACGACGCTGACGTCCTTCCCGGCGAGGGATGGCAGCCTCGTTGCCGCGTCGGGCAGGGAGAACTTCACCGAGATGGACGGCGACTCGTGGTCCCCGTACTCCACCTCCGCCTCGGCCAGCGCGGTCTCACAGGATCCGCACCAGTACACCGGCTTCTTTCCTTTATAGACGCCGCCGGAGCCCACGAACTTGCCGAGTTCCCGTACGATGGCGGCCTCGTAAGCGTAGTTCATGGTGAGGTAGGGGTTGTCCCAGTCGCCGAACACGCCGAGCCGCTTGAACTCGTCGCGCTGGATGTCGATGAACTTCTCGGCATACTCGCGGCAGAGCTTGCGGACCTCGGCCTGAGACAGGGTGTCCTTCTTCGGCCCCAGGTTCTTAAGCACCTGGTGCTCGATGGGGAGGCCGTGGCAGTCCCATCCCGGCACATAGGGCGCGGCGAACCCGCGCATGGACTTGTACTTGACGATGATGTCCTTCAGCGTCTTGTTCAGCGCGTGGCCGATGTGGATGTGGCCGTTGGCGTACGGCGGCCCGTCATGCAGGATGTAGCGCTGCCTGCCCGCGTTCTTCTCCTGCATCAGGCGGTAGGTCCCCTGCTCCTGCCACCGGTGGATGGTGCGCGGCTCCAGGTCCTTCAGGTTCGCCTTCATGGGGAAGTCGGTCTTCGGCAGGTTGAGCGTTGTCTTATAGTCCATAGGGCACTTTCTGATCCAATCACCTAAAGCTGAGAATCGTTGAACCACCAAGGCGCGAAGGTCGCGAGGAAGTCTCAACCCTACCAACAAAACCGCCGTGCTGTTCTTCGCGTCCCTTGCGCCTTCGCGGTGAAAGCTGTTTGCCTTACTGTTCTCTTTTCATCATTTTTCCGAACTCCGCACTCGGAACTGGTGTATCAGTCCGTCGCCTCTTCCACGGCCTTCTTTTTCTTCATCAGCGTGAAATCGCCCTCGCCCTGGTCGAGCATGTAGAACTGGCCCGCCTTGGGCCCCTTCTTGGTCTCTGCGTACTGGGTCGGCTCGGTGCCCTTCCGGAACACGTCAAGGTAGGCGTCCGCCGCGCCTTCGCGGGCGAGCAGTCCGGTCTCCGGATCGATCTTCGTGAACACCACATCGTCAGGCACCGGGAACTCCTCGGGCTCCTTGTCGGCCAGTGCCTTGGCCATGACCCCGACCCAGATGGGCAGCGCGGCGCGCGCGCCGGTCTCCCGGTCGCCCAGCGAAGCCGTGGCATTGTCGTACCCTACCCAGACGCCGGCAACGATGCTCGGGCTGTACCCCACGAACCAGGCGTCCACATAGTTGTTCGTGGTCCCGGTCTTGCCGGCGAGCTGTTTGTTGAGGCCCCTCGCGCCCCGACCCGTGCCTTCCTCCACGACGCTCTTGAGCAGGCTCGTCACCAGGAATGCCGTGACCTTGTCGACGGACTCCCGGGGCTGGGGCTCGTAGCTCTCGAGCACCGCCCCCCGGCCGTCCACGACGCTCCTGATCAGGACGGGCTCGGAGCGCACCCCCTGTGCCGCGAAGGTTGCGTAGGCCGAGGTGAGTTCGACGGGCGTCACGACCGACGAGCCCAGCGCCGAGGTGTAGTCCTCGTTGATGGGGCTTGTTATGCCGGCCCTGCGCGCGAAGTCCACGGCCCGGGACAGGCCAATGTCCTCCAGGAGGCGCACGGTGACCGCATTCCGCGATAGGGCCAGCGCCGTCCGGAGGCGCATGGGGCCGAGGAACCGCTCATCGTAGTTCTCCGGCTTCCATCCCTTGTCCAGCTCGGTCTTCTCGTGGATCACCGGCAGGTCCATGATGATGCTGGCCGGCGTGTACTTGTACTGGTCACCGTCCTTCGCCTCCAGCGCCGCCCCGTAGATGAAGGGCTTGAAGGCCGAGCCCGGCTGGCGCTTCGCGTCCGTGGCGTGGTTGAACCCGCCCTCGACGAAATCATATCCGCCGACCATGGCCTTGATGTAGCCGGTGTAGGGCTCCAGCACCACCACGGCCCCCTCCACCAACGGCGTCTGCTCCAGCATGAATGACGCGACCTGCTTCTTCTTGTCATAGTCCTTGAACCGCACCTTGATGATGTCGCCGGGCTGGATGATCTCCGACGGCATCTTGAACTCGTCGGGATCGTCCT
>JAAXXJ010000116.1 GCA_013334545.1 Nitrospirota bacterium
CTGGCAACGGCAGACAGTGCAGGTAAGGTCAATGCGGCAATTTACGCCCGCCCGCATGTCATGGATGAAAAAACGGTCGCCTTTATTATGGCTGAGCGATTAACCCACGAGAACCTCAAGTCGAACCCATGGGCCGCCTATCTTTTCATGGAGGCGGGAGGGGGATGGTCCGGCAAAAGGGTTTATCTGAAAAAACTGAAGGAAGAGCAGAACGAGGAGCTCATTCAGGAGATTTGCCGGAAGTGTGATTATTCCCGTTATGACGTCAAGAACCGGTTTATCGTGTATTTCAGCGTCGAGAACGTCTTGCCGCTGATCGGAAGCCAGGAGGTCCTTTGATCAACAGCAAGACGGAACAACCCATTCAGGGATCGTGTAATGAGGCAGAGGATAAGATGCGCGGCATTGAAGCCATATTGAATCATCCCGCCTGAGAGCATGAGCGTTTCTCATCGAAAAACGGTCCCTGCGGCCATGATCCTGTTGCTGTTGCTGCTGGCTTCCTGCATCTTGCCCATCAGGACCTTCGATGAACAGAGGTGGCGGGCGCAAGTGGATTCCACGGACCCAGCGCTTCTCTATGCCCCGCACCTGAAAGACGGCCGCTATTTCAATCCCTGGATGCCCATGCAGAGGAGTTTCGGTGATTTTTTGCGCTGGCAGCTTTCTGAAAAGACCCCCTATGATCCGGGGGAAGAAAAGGAGGTTCCCGCAGTCTTATCGGATCTCCCTGAGCGCATCCGGTCAACGCCGGGCGATTTTATCGCCTGGATCGGCCATGCGACATTCCTGATCAGAATCAACGGTGAATATTGGATCACCGATCCGACCTTTTCGGCGCGGGCTCTGCTGCCGAAGCGAAAAACCCCGCCGGGCCTCTCCCTCGAAGAGTTTGCGGCTCTTCCTGGCAAGAAAAATGTGCTGATTTCCCACAGTCATTACGATCATCTGGATTCCAACAGCATCAGGCGCCTCCCCACCGACACGCGGTTCTATGGACCCCTGGGGCTCAAGGCCCTGATAAATGATCTCGGAAAGCAGGACGTGGTGGAAATGGACTGGTGGCAAGCGGTTTCCTGCGGCGACCGCTGCCAGGTGGTTTGTCTTCCCGCCCAGCACTGGTCGAGAAGGATCACTCAAAACACGGATACCACCCTTTGGGCAAGTTTTCTGCTGGTGAACTCCGGCCGGAAAATCTATTACGGAGGGGACAGCGGTTACTTTATCGGTTACCGGGAGATCGGACGCCGCTATCCCGGCATCGATTACGCCCTGTTGCCCGTCACCGCCTACGACCCACGCTGGTTCATGCATTATGCTCACATGGATGCCCGGGAGGCCCTCGATGCCTTCCGTGACCTGGGAGCCCGGTACTTTATCCCGGCCCAATGGGGAACCTTCCGGCTGGGAGACGAACCGACCGGGCAGGCTCCTGCGGCGTTGTCAAAGGCCGCGCAATTGACCAACACCGATCCGGCCCGGATCATCGTCATGGACATCGGGCAGTTTTTGCCTATCGAGATTGAATAACCAAAGTTCAAAAAATGAGGTCGTTATTTTTTGACCAAGCTGCAAATCATTTCATGTTTTTAGCGTCAAACGCCACTTCAAAAGATTCTGACAGAATATCAAGCGTTCTTTCCAGTCCATTGCATGCAATCCCTTTTTGAAGTTGAAGGCACTGCCCTCTCGGAAAAGAAGCGTTTTGTAATTGAATGTGCTGATGGTCTTTCTTTTTTCTGTCTCAATTTCTTGTCGATAAAACCGCCCCGGTGGCACCTTTTGTTCAATGCTATTGACCGATACTTTACCCGCTATCCTGCCTGATGCCAGGGCAGATGAAATACCTTCGCCGAAGAGATTCAGTAGGCCGCTTGCCTCTCCGCAAACAAGAATACGCTCTGTGCCGAAACAAAACAATCCTCTTGGCGCTGCATAAGTTACCCTGCATCCGAGCCACCTGATCAAATGCGCTTGTTCGATACCGATTTGCTTCCACAGATGCTCCTGGAATCTGGCCATGGCCTGGGTTGCCTTGTCTTCCAGTCTGACGACGACTTCCATCACCAGCAGGTTGTCTTTAATATATGCGGAAGGATAGGGAGAAATTTCGGGAAAAGCAAAAAAATGAAAGAATCCAGGCTCAAGATGAGACCTGCAGGCATAGGTCTCCTGCAGGGCAACATACCAGGTCAATCTTGCCGTCAATGCGGGTGCAATTTGCTTCACCATGTTTGAAGAACCGCCATCGGCGGCAATCACTATTTGACTGTGAACATGAAGACGCTCTTCATCCGATTTCACGCAGAAGAGATCGACGCCATCGTTGCTCTCTGCAAAGGATTGCATTTTTGTTTCATCAAGAACCTCTGCCTGTGATGCCCGGCAAAGCCATGCATCGAAACGATCTCGCCAGGATCATCAGTCCATGGATCGGTATATCCCCCACATAGCCGCCCGGAAAATGCATCCGCATTGCATTGACGTGAGGAGGGATCGTCAAGAAGTCCTGCGGCACATTTCCGAAATGTTCCGAAAGAATATTGATTGAAGACGGCACGAGAATCCCCGAGCATGCCTTGTGGCGAGGAATATTTTTCTTCTCCACAATGACCACCTTCAATCCCTGTCGGGTGCATTCGCGTGCAGCTGCACACCCCGCCGGACCCGCACCAACTATAGCGACATCACATTCAATCATGGTCTGAACTCATTGAGGGTGCTATACATTAAACTTGTTGCGCTTGATGACATATGGGCGGTAACCAATTGCAGTGTAAGGATAAAATTCCGTGGGTCAATAGAAATTTAACCGCAATCTATGGCTCATGACGCGGATTTTAATAGAACGGGTGCATCAGGTCGGTTCTTCAGTTCAGCCATCAGCCGGGTTACCGCCAACTCCTTCGCCTTGGCCTCCACATCCACCGTCATCTCCCGCCCCAGCCAGCATGCCGGAAAATCAGCTGGATCGATATAGTCGGCGTGTGGTTTCGGATCACCCCCCTGCCACCCATTGCGGGGCGAGGATATGTGGAAGTATGGCTGCCGACCGACGGCCTGCCAGCTTTTTTCCGCTATTGTCGTCGCCTGGACAACAGACAGGCCATCCGGATTGCAGCGATGATGGTGAACGTCATACACCAGCGGAATCGAAAGACGTTCACAGAAGGACAACAGATCCATCGGCGTGTAGCTGACATCATCATTTTCGAGCGTCAGCCTTTTTCTGACGGCAACCGACAGATAAGGCAAAACATCATTCAACCGCTGCAATGCCTGGGATTTATCGCCATACACGCCACCAGCATGAATATTGATCACGTCCGCCCCCACGGCATCGGCCAGCATTCCGTGATATTCCAGTTCACGAATTGAATTCGCGACGACCTGCGAATGCGGGGAAGAAAGGACGACAAACTGGTCGGGGTGGAAACTGAGACGGATATCATTTTTGCGGGCAAAACTCCTGGATGCCGCAAGCTTTTGACTGATGTTCTTTCCTTCCGGGAGATCCTCCAGACGGTACCCCACGGCTGGATGCGTCATGCGAGGGAAAAACGGCGACATGATCCGGAAAGCCCCTATTCCCAAACGATGGACAGTTTCAAGCGCCAGATACAGGTTCGTTGCATTGTCGAAGCAGATTTCCGAGAGTTTCTGAAATTGTTGGTCCCGCGGAAGTGCCAGCAGGCTTTTGGCCGTGGTGGTGCGAAACGAAACTGGTTCTTTTTTAAACAGGCAACAGAGGCCAAGGCGCATCGGACATCTCCTTGCAGGGGACCATGACCATCATGGTCAACATCATATCCACTTGCGGGATCTTCGGGCTCATGCGTCATCTCTTTCAATAATAACGATGCCAAGATACCCATCCACGGTGATAGTATCTCCTGTCCGGATCCGGCTGGTCGCGTCGGGTACGCCCGTTACGCAGGGGATACCGTATTCCCTGGCGATGATGGAACCGTGTATGAGCATGCCGCCCCTGCGTTCGACGATAGCCGCGGCGAGGGGGACAACGAAGGTCATGGTCGGATCGACAGCGTCACAAACCATGACCTCACCCGCCTTGAACCGAAATGCGTCCGCAGCGTCCATAACGATGCGCACGGTTCCGGTGGCAAGGCCAGGTCCGGCAGGTTGTCCGACAATCTGGCGGGCTCGTGTCGAAAAGCCATTGGCTTCGGCGTTGGCGGTAAGCGGGGAATGCGTACCGGTTACTTCCGCGATAACGGATGCCACATCCCCGGACCATACCGCGGGTTGCGGCGCGAAAACACCCTGTTCCTTCCGGCGCCCCAACTCGTCCAGCGCCTTCACCAGTTGGGCTTTTACCCGCCCGATATACATGTTGTCGTTGTCCCGAAGCCTGTAGCTTGCCCGTCCAAGGTCGAGCTGCTCTTCTGCCTCCTGTCGCTTCTTGCCGGTGAAGTGAGAAAGAAAGGCCTCTCTTCGATCCTCCACGTCAGACCCGGCCCCGTGCTCCTCGAGCGGTTTTCGTCCGGCCAATTCCAGAACAAAGGGGATCAATCTCTCGCCATACCGGGTGGCGCCCGGCAACGATTCAAATAGGTCTCCGAATCTCATGATAAAAACGTCGAACCGCTCCCTGAAGGATTCGGGAATGACGCCACGGCCGAGAGCGTCCCTGAGGGAGGCATCGATGCGCACAATACTCGCCAAGTCCTCGAGTTCCCGGTTCCGCTCCAGACTCACCATTTCCGTTGCTCCGAGCAGGTCCATGAACTCGAAGGGATCGCTCGGCCGGACGGCATCGTTGTATACCATCCCGAAGAGACGAATGCCGTGGGCCAGCGGGATGAAATCGTCCCGGTAGATGCCCTGCCATTTTTTGTAAATACGTGCGCGCTCTTCGATCTCGCAGACGAGCTCTGCCTCCTGCAGTGACGCCAGGCTTCGGACAGCAAGGCGATCGGCATCGCGCAGCATCTTTGGAATAAGTTCCTCCTCGATCCGGCCGCGCAGGTCTTTGAGATTTTCGAAAGTCCGGTGAAGGCTCCGGTACCAGGGGCGCTGATCGTCAGTTGACGTCTCGCCGACAGTGGTGACAGGCCGTGACTGGAGCAGGTAAAGCCTATCACCGTCATATGTCCACTCCATGTCCTGCGGTCTACCGAAAATTGCCTCTCCACGAAGCACCATGCGATGGATATCCTGTACCTCAGAATCAGCGATTGGGGCTGACTGCATTTTGTCCGGCGGAAGAGGCTCAGTTCTCACGCCCTCCGTTGCCAACACGACAAAACGGTCTCTCAGCGGAGCCCAGTGTGACACGATGCGGCCGCTGGCACGTTCGAGCATCCAGCGATCCGGCTCCACCTGGCCGCTTACCAGCCCCTCATTCAGCCCATAAACCGCTTCTATCACCGACTGGGCAAGGTTGTTTGGATTGATTCCGAACACAACACCCGAGCGATTTCCGGGTACGATCTCCTGCAACACCACCGCCATGGCGCTCTTCTCCACATCGAGCCCCAGTTCACGCCTGTAGAGCAGCGCCGCATCGGACCAGAGGGATGCCCAGACGAGCCGGATGTGCTCGAGTAGCGCGTCCATCCCATGGATGTTTAGATATGAATCGTGGAGCCCCGCAAAGGAGGTCTTCGATGAGTCCTCACCCGGGGCAGACGAGCGCACGGCTATTGCTCTGTCATCTGCGAATCCAGAGAGATCGTGTTTAAGTCTTAAGGTAAGTCTCTCGGGCATCGGCGTTCTCAGGAACAGGTTCCGGATCCTGAGGGCGGTGTCCCATATCTCTTCCCAGCGCATGTCCTCGAACCGCTTACGGTTGAGCTCCCGGAGAATCTTGACCCTGAGACCTGTTTCCGCTAAATAGTGTAGATAGGCCTCGGTCGTGATGCAGATGCCGGCAGGAACAGGCAGGCCTTCTCTGGCCATTACACAAAGGGCAAACCCCTTGCCGCCGACCAACTCGCGCTGTTCATCGCCAACATCCTTGAATTCAATGGCAACGCTCATGGGGTTACCTGCAGCTCGATCACATCCTGGAAGCGGCGGACCAGGATGTACTTCTCGACATTCATACGGAACAGCGCGGTAGACGGTGAGGAGACGAACTCCTGCAGGTGCGGGTGCCGCGCTATGTATATGCCGCGTGCCTGCTCCGCCTCAGTGCCCTTCAACTCCACGGCCTTGCCCAGTGCGGTCAAGGCCAGCGCGCGAAAGGGATCCGCCGGTCCATGCGAGCGGTTGTCCACGAGGAGTGCGATCTGCGACTCCTTCATCAGGTTGGCATAC
The DNA here is from genome assembly GCA_013334545.1 of Nitrospirota bacterium. Classification (GTDB taxonomy): domain Bacteria; phylum Nitrospirota; class UBA9217; order UBA9217; family UBA9217; genus JAAXXJ01. Next base: position 6,283 of record JAAXXJ010000116.1, read on the forward strand.
TTTCTCGTGGCCCTTGTTGTTGCAAAAAGGATGTGCCTCAGATCATTGGAGGGAGCAAAGCATATAAGATTGCTGTACGGTTGATCGCCTGTTCTGGTCGATATCACGGCAAGTCTTTGATCTTCAAGCAGTTCGTGCAACTGCTTCCGCAAATCATTCTCTTCATTCATGGCCAACTCCAACTACCGGCGGAGAAATGAGATGTTGACAAAATGCGTCCCGTCAGTCACCGCCTACTTTAACTGGTCTGCAACGGCTTCATTTAAGGCTTTTTGTGCTTCAAGAAGCTTTTTGTACTTGGAGGTGATTTTAGCCGCATTACCGGACAGAACCGCTTTCAAAAGATCACCTTCCAGTTCGGCCACATCGATTCTTCTGTAGTAGTCCATCGTTTCCTTGAGATGGGCCAGAACGATCTTTCCGGTCAGGATGGGATGGTTGTTCGTGACATTGGCGTCTTTAAATCTCGTTCCGTGCTCCAATTCAACCTCCAACCCCATGCGGAAATTATCGAGAGGTATAGGCATACCCTCAGTATTGACAATGGCGAGGATTGTAGAAGCCCTTTTGTCGAAACGACCGCGCTACGGGATATTTAATCCTTTTTGGGAAACCAGGGAATAAAGACACTCGTCCGTCTTTTATAGTCGGTGAAAACCGGATTGCCCTCCATGAACTTTTCCGTCATGGGAACACCGGAAACAAAAAGGATGATGTAGGTGATCGTCAGCGGTCCGATGATGGACATCCAGCCCCCAGGTAACGACAAAGCCAGGATATAAATGCCCCACCACATGGTGACCTCGCCGAAGTAGTTTGGATGCCTGGAATAATGCCAGAGACCCCGATCCATGACCTTCCCCCGGTTGCCCGGGTCCTTGAGGAACCTGTCCAATTGCCAGTCCGCGAGCGACTCGAAGAAAAATCCCAGCAGCCAGAGCATCAGAGCCACTGCGTCCAGGATGCCGAGATCACCCGCGGCATAGGTATTGATGAAGAGCACTGGTGTAATGTTCAGCAGCAGGATGAAGCCTTGCAGGAGGAAGACCTGTAGATAGCTCCTGAGGACAAAAGACTTCCCCCATTCTTCCCGCCACTTCCGGTACCGGACGTCCTCTCCTTTTCCCCGGTTGCGCAGATGGATCCGGATGGCGAGCCTGAGCCCCCAGATTAACACCAGCAGATTGACGATCCATTGCCGTGGGGAAAAGGAACCGTTCAAGAGAAAAGTGGACCAGGCCACGATAATGAACCCCGTGCCCCAGGCGATATCGGCAATGCTGTTGTCCTTTCGTTTGAGGGCCAACAGGAACCATGCCGTCATGTACAAGAACAAAATCAAAGCCGCGACTGAAATGGTCTGAACCAGTTCCATGGTGCCACCTCCCTGGTGAAACTGCCCGGCCGGAGCAAGGGCTGTGAAGGATCCTTTCTCAGGGCATGAGCCATCGGCCGATGAAAAAGCTCACCGCCGCAACACTGGCTGTAAGGAACACGCCCCAGACGATATCGACCCATACGACAATGACCGGCCAGTCCTTCAGCGTCGCCAGGTTGGTTAAATCATAGGTGGCGTAGGCGAAGAAACCGAAAAGTCCTCCCAGAAGGACTGCGTGCCATGGCGAATTTTTGTCCAGGGCCGGCATCGTTGCGAAGAACAGGATCCCCATAATGTAAAGCAGATAGAAAATGATAGCGGCAGTCCAGTTGACGTCCGGCCGGAGCAGATGACCCAGATGATTCCGATAGAACCCCTTGGCCACAAACCCGAGCCAGATCATATCGATCGCGAAGAATATGGGAATTGTAAGGAGATAGAGATAGATAACTTTCATCAAGATCCCTCCATTCTAGTCATAAACGTTTCATGGGACACTCCATTTTCAAGGAGCGATGACAGCGGCGCCTTTTCTCTGAAACCTCTTTGCCAGCCAGACCAGAAAGGGTGTCATAATCCCCCAGCCCACCGCCAGCAGGAGGATCCCATTGACATCCGGCAGCGCCAGCGTCGCTCCCAGTCGAGCGCCGCCGTAGTAGGAACCCGCGCCCCCGACGGCTCCGAAAATGGCCGCCAGCAGGTAGCGCCCCTTGAGCCATGCCAATGAGACGTTGAGGGTGGCGGCGAAATTGAGCCAGAGGGAGACCATCCAGGGCTGGCTGAGCGGATAGGAAAAGATATGTCCCCGGGGGGTGACAATTCCAGCGGCCCATACCACTCGTTTCCCCTCGCAGCTCCCAGGACGGCTGTGCACCAGGCCGCCTGGA
>JAAXXJ010000428.1 GCA_013334545.1 Nitrospirota bacterium
GCGGCTGAGCTTGAATGTTTAACGGACGCTTCGCGCTGGCCAACAATCGAAATCAAGCGGACTACCGCCGCTTATTTCGATTGTTAGGTGCATCTAAACACGATAACGCTCGCATGATTCCAAGAGCAGCAATTGCTGTTGATATTCTGACTGCGCCCCATTCACTTCAGGGCACTCTATCGTTTCCCCGATCATACTGGGATAGAGTGACGCTAGTTGGGGAATCGCCTTTTCAGCGAGAGAATAGAATTTAGGATCGATTTCTATACCAATACCATCATAACCCAGGCATGAGGCCGCAGCGATGGTGGAGCCCGCGCCCATGAAGGGATCGAGCACCAGACCGTAGCCCAAAGGAAGCAATGCACGAACCAGAATCCTAAGGAAATGTTGCGGCTTCAAAGAGGGATGATCAGCAACTTCACGCTCTCGTGCAGGCGTCTTAAAACTGGCTATCGCATCCGGTAAGGGTTTTCCTCCCGTAAGCATTCTTAACCCACCGGTTCCCCATTTGCGTAAATTCTCCGCAACCGTCTTTTCAGCGATGGGCTTACGGAACAGCATCCAAGGCTCATAGTTGCCTCGGGGCGTGACGCACACCTCAGGGAACTCGCCTTCCGCATTCTTTGGCCGATCCCCACCACGAAAACCATGATAAAGGCGCAGAATAGTTGCCCGGTTCTCAAACCCCGCCTCGACCATCGCATTCTGCACGTACATCTGAAGCACCGGATTGCCCGCAATCAGGACATGCCCACCGGGCCGCAATTTGGGAATCAACACTCGCGCCCATTGGCTGAAAAAAACTTCGATCCCCTTTTTCTGTTCCTGTGTGAGGATGGTGAAGCGCGGAAGCGGTCGTCGCTCACACCCATCCCACTTGGGGGGCAGGCGCCAGATGCCACCATGACCGGCCCGCAGCTTGGCGACCTCCTCAGACGAAAACTCGACGAGGCCGTAGGGGGGATCAGTACAGACGGCGTGCACCGAATCGCCATCCAGCCGTTTGATTTCCTCGAGACAATCGCCTTGGATCAGAGTGATCTTGTTCATATTTCAACTATAGTTGAAAGACGGTCTTTCAGTCAACTGCTACGATAGCACTCCATGAGCACAGATGCTAAGGTCACTATCGGGCGGATGATCCGTCTCCTTCGAGAGTCGGGGGGACTTTCGCAGGAGAAGCTGGCAGAGCGGGCAGGAATCACTTACCAGTACCTGTCCGCCGTCGAGAACGGGAAAGAGAACTTCACGGTTGGTATTCTGGAATCAATCGCGACAGCCCTTGGAATAGAGTTTCCCAGTCTGATCGAAAGAGCATACACAGATCCTGTACCTATCCCTAGCGTAAAACCAGACTGCTTCATTCCCGGTGCATCACTGCCCCCCGAACTTTGCGCGTCTCATATTGAATCGGCTCTGAATGAAACCCATAAGGTTGTCCGCCTGATCAACACGACACTGAAGCGCGTTTCCGGTCGCCCGCTGTCCGCCTACATTCAAGGTAACAACTTCAGCGGTATTGTCTCGAATATCTTGTGTGATTCATTCTCGCGTCTTACGCCCTATAAGCACAATCATGACCAACGTTATCCTGACTTGGTATGCAAGACAGATGATAATCACACACTCGCAGGTCTTGAAGTCAAGAGTACCATCCGTCCCGGAAAAGGAGGCGAAAGTCACAACGGTCATTCCGGCTGGCATATTGTTGCTTGCTTTGCCCTGGACAAAGAATCGGGCGACATTCGTTTTATCCACGTTATGTTTGCCGATCTGATTGGACACGACCAACCCAATGCTGATTGGAAATACGTCGGCAGCAAAGTGAATGAAGACACTGGGAGCCAGCGAACAGAAACGTACGTTACTACTGGTGTTGGTACGGCCAAGCTCAGACATGGAACTGTGTACCTCGACACAGATGCCGTGAATATTGCGCGATGGCGCACATCCCCAGATGTCACGGCCCCCGCCCATTCGCCCTTCAAGAAGTGATGTGATGGGGTCAGGCTTGCATAGTTGATGATATGCGTTATCGAATGCCTTACATCAAAAAGGTACGCGGTGCATACCGTACACGGCTACCGAAAATTCCTCGCCCAAACCGGCCTAAACCTACAAAGTATCACCCAGCACTTCACCGAAACTGCCGCCAAGGCCGGTTACAGCGTGGAGAAATGGCGGTGGTTCTCGTTACCCCTTCAGCCTTAAGTCGGGTAGAATAAAAACCTCTAATCCCGCTCAAAGGCGAGGCTAACTATGCAATGCAGTCTGTCAGAGGCGCCCAGCCGACTCACAACCCTTATAGAAGCGGCATTGACGGGGGAGGATGTGATCATCGCCAAGCAAGGCATTCCACTGGTCAGACTGGTCAAGATCGAATCACCTGTTGTGTGCCGCAAACCTGGCCTCTGGGCGAACCTGCC
>JAAXXJ010000429.1 GCA_013334545.1 Nitrospirota bacterium
GGAATTCAGGATCAACATGGCCCTTCATTCGCATGATTACATAGGATGCATACGCAAATAACCCGCCAGCAAGCAATAATGAATCAGATATTTGCATTATTTATTTAATTATAGGCGGATAGATAAAAAGGCGAGAACAGCAGAAAATTATCGAATGATACGCTTGGCCTCAATACTTGGTGGGAACCTCAGCATATTGAGGGATACTGAAATTGTCTTCGAGTTGCCGATTCAGGAAGTAGCGGACTTGTCCTTCCTTTGTGAGTGGAATGATGTGATTTCGATAAAAGGCCATGATTTCCTCGGAAGGAATGCAGCGTCGAACCTCCGGATTGATTTCGGCCTGTATATGCTCCACTTTATCCTCGACTCGTTTAAGAATTTTCTCCTCCACCTCCGTCCGGGTCAAGGCAACGAGCAAGCCTTTTCGGTCTTGAGCTTCGATCAGAGTCCGGTATTTAGCTTTATCGGATTGATATTTGCTTTCCGCCACATAGAGCGAACCGAAATGGATACGCCGCGCGATTGCCTGGAGCGCCATGACATCGTGCTCCACCGAAGAACCATACTGGCCGTCATCGCCTTCAAGGCAGATACGGGGAATCAGTTTTCTATACGCGTCGAGTATCTCGTCGGCCATGTTGATGGAATTAAAGTCGCGCAAAAAAAGACCTGTTTCAGGCAGGGTGACGCGGCGTTTCGGATGCGGCAAGTCTTGAGTAAAGGGACGTTCTTCCGGAACGCAAAATCTGCCGAATACCGCGTCCATTTCTTCATGATACCGGAGACGAAGTTCAAACAGACTCCTTTCTCCTCCGCCTTCAAAACCGCTGTGATCGGGATCATATGCCGCTTTATTGGCCGCAAACTGCGCGCGGTTGATCAGCATGAAAATGATGGTTTCTTCCAATCCCTCCAATACGGCGGCTATTTGGGCCAGATCAAATTTCCCTCGATATAGAATCGGTTTTATAGTTGTCGGCATCAGTGGATTCTCGTTGTTCAGGCATTGCTATTTTGAAGAGGGAGTATATGAAGATAAAATTTTTGTGTCAAGAAAGATTGACTCATTCCATTTCTAAATCAAGCGCTATCTTTGTTGGCGTCGTCGTCGGCTTCCTCAACGTATGTATAATACGCCTCGTCGCCTCCTCCTAGCCGCCGCGATATCATCATTGATTTAGAAATGGAATCACACAGGTCAACAGACTATCGACCAAATCGCCCCGTTCTCCATTATCAGTTGCGTCCTTTTGTCTTTCTTGTCGGAACGGCGTTCCATGGGTCGTCGGGCCAGGGATGCTTCGGGTAGCGTCCCTTCAGCTCCTTCTTCACTTGCGGGTAACCGGTGTTCCAGAATTGTTTCAGATCACGGGTGATTTGAACGGGTCTTCGAGCGGGCGACAGAAGATGAAGGAGCAATTTTACCCGTCCACCGGCAATGGCCGGCGTATCGGCGAGACCGAACATCTCCTGAAGCTTGACTGCCAGGACCGGGATATCCCCGGAAGCATAATCAATCGGGATGTTGTGGCCGCTGGGTACGGGGATAACCATGGGTGCACGATCTTCCAGAATGCGTCGCTGATCCCACGTCAGCCGGTCTTTTAACGCCGGCAGGATGTTCAGGGCAGCAAGCTGCTGAGCATTGCGGATGCCTCTGAGCCAGGGCAAAAGCCAGTTTTCCGGTGCCGATAGAAGCGTTTCTTCAGATAAGTCCGGCCAGTTTTCTTCGGGATAGCTTTGTCTCAACAGGCGCATCCGGGCCTGAAACTGCCGGGCCTCCTGGCTGAAGATGATCTTGCCCGTCTTTGACCGGATGGCTTCACAAAGAAGAGAAACGACTTCCTCCTCCGATGGATTGGCCGGTTTGGAGGAGAGCATGATCGTCCCCAAACGTTCTTCAAGGGTAGCGATAATCCGTCCTTCCTGCTTGTCCCATTCGATCCGCCGCAGTGTCTCAATCTGTTCACCCAATTGCTCGCGGATGAGCTCCTCCGTCAGCGGTTCGGCCATATGTACCGTGCCTTCCGCCTTTTCGCCCTTGTCGATCACAACTGCGATAATATAGGGACTCCCGCCCGGGATGAGCTTCGCGGACAGCCTGACCCCTCTTCCCTGACGCAAAACATAACGGGCGTCGTCGTCTTCGCGCCTCTTGGCGATGCGGTCGGGAAAGGCAAAGAGCAGAAGAAGCGGGATCATGCTGCCGATTTCTCCCCCGGAGGCTTCACCTGTTTTGTCTACCAGTCGTCGGAGTTGCTGAGATGTCCTGTCTACCGCACGCAATGCCCAGGGATCGGCTTTTCCGGATGATGTATTCTTCTGCCGCCACTGCCGCAAGAGCCGGAGACGTTCGCTGAGATCAACCCCACTGATTGGATGCATGAAAGAGTACTGACGATGACGGATGATGTCCCGCTCGGA
>JAAXXJ010000430.1 GCA_013334545.1 Nitrospirota bacterium
TTCTGCGCGTCCCAGCCGAGCCTGATCTTGACCGTAACCGGGACGCGCGACGCCTCAACGACAGCGGCCATGATCTCCCGCGCGAGGACGATATCACGCAGCAGCGCGGAGCCCGCGCCGGACCTCAGGACCTTCGGCACGGGGCAGCCCATGTTGATGTCGATGAAATCCACTTCGCCGATGGACACGATCTGGGCGGCCTCGGCCATGGTCTCCGGCGTGGACCCGAAGATCTGGAATACCACGGGACGCTCGGCGGGGTCGGTGTGGAGCATGCCGAAGGTGCGCTTGTGCTCCCGCACCAGGGCCTCGACGCTCAGCATCTCGGAGAACACGAGGCCGGCGCCCATTTCCTTGCAGATCATGCGGAAGGGGAAATCGGTGATCCCGGCCATGGGCGCCAGGACCAGGGGATTCTTTTTGAGGACGTCGCGGATTTCCATGGGGCCATTATAAGGGATTTCAGCCGGAGAAAACATAGAAAACCTGTTGACTGCACACCGGACGCCCGGTAGGCAAGCCATGTTCCGGAGGCGTCCGGCTGTGATGACCGCATCCCTTCGTTCCTTTTTAGCCTTCCTGATGGTATAATCCTCCATGCGTTCCTACTGCTCGTTCTTTCTCGCGTGTGCGGCCATCATGATCTCGTCCACGGCGCATGGCGGCGCAGGCATCGAGCCGAAGATCATCGAGCATGGGCCCCGTGATGCGAACCAGATCGCCCTGACCTTCGACGCCTGTCCCACGGGCCGTGAGGACGAGTACGACGAGAAGGTTGTCGACGTCCTCATACGGGAGAAGGTGCCTGCAACGCTCTTCCTGAGCGGCCGGTGGGTTGAAAAGAACGAGGATGTGGTCAAGTCGCTCGCCGCGAACCCGCAGTTCGAGATCGCGAACCATGCCTTCAGGCACCCCCATCTGCTCGAGAAGGACGATGAGCGCATCCTGCGCGAGCTCAAGCGGACACAGGACATCATCAGGAAGGTGACGGGGAAGCGGCCTAAATACTTCCGCCCCCCGTTCGGGGAGGTGGATGAGCGGCTTGCGAGGCTCGCGGCAGAAGCTGGGCTGGTAACGGTGCAGTACGACATCGCTTCCGGCGATCCGGACCCGGGCCTTTCGGCGAAGAGGATCATCCGAGGCGTCGTCGGAGAGGCGAAGGGCGGCAGCATCGTGGTATTCCACATCAACGAGAATGGCGCCCGGACCGCCGAGGTCCTGCCTGAGGTCATCAAGCAGCTCCGGGAAAAGGGATTCGAGCTGGTAACGGTGGGGGAGATGTTGGCCACGGCTGTTCGGAAGACCGACAGAGTTACATCCCCGACTACATCGCTCGGGCACAGAGGGGGACAGGGGGACGAGAAGACAATGGGAACGGGTACTGGTCCAACGGCAGCGGTGACCAGCACACGAGATACGTCGACCTCGCAAGGGACGGCAACCCGTGACGCTCTGCGTACCGGGGTCGAGCATACCGGACCGACCGTGTCAGGCGCAGAGCAATAAAAAGGCCCGGAATACTTCCGGGCCTTTTGCATTCTCAGGTGAACATTTCCTGCTCTAGGCGCTCTTGAACGCAGCAAGCCACATGATGTGGCTCTTTTCCTCGTTGATCACCTCGTCGACGACCTCTTTTTCCTTCACGATCTTCCGAAGCTCCATGAAGTAGAGCAGGGTCTCCTTCTCGAACCCCAGGGCGAACTTCACCGCGTCCTTCACCGACCTGATCCTGGTCATCGCGGGGAGGGACTTGGTCCTGCCGAGGAAGAACTCGGACTCCACGAAGGCCCGCATATAGTTGGAGACCTCCTCCCATTCCACCGGCTCCGGGCCCGATTTCGCCACCATGTCCTTCAGGCCGCTGAAGGTCTTTTCGTGCATCTTCTCTTTGGCTGCCAGGGTCGTGAACAGGTTAACCAGTTCTGTGTTCTTCTTGAACTTCTTTGCCATCGTGGTGTAGAACCGGTATCCGAGTATCTCGGTCCGAACCGCCATCTCGATGACCTCGGTGATGTTGTAATTGTTCATGGTATCTCCCTTGCGAATGAGGTGATGAGCACGTGCAATGGCTAAAATAATAGCGTGTTAGCGCACGAGTGTCAACCCCGAAAAATGATGACCGAACATGGCCAAGTCGGGATCACAACCTCTGTACCGCCATGGCCAATAAGAGGGCCACTCCGAGGTGCGACGGCCGCTGAGGTTTTAACGCTTGAAAGCCAAGACTATGATGTCCTTTGCGTCTTTGCGGTGAAAATCTTCATGCCCGGCAAGGAATAAGTTTATTCTTGAGTAAAAGGAGGCAGCGATTCAGAATCCGAGCGTATATCTGAACTTCTGCACGGGGCCTGGCGGGGCGTAAAGGTCCAGATCATCAAAGCGATAAGAACGATCAGGAAGGTTTGGATCACAAAACTGCTATTCG
>JAAXXJ010000117.1 GCA_013334545.1 Nitrospirota bacterium
CCTCGAAGGCCCGGATCGCGTGCTCGTCGAAGGCGGTGGCGAAGACGACGGCCACCTCCCGGCCGAGGAGCTCCAGCACACGCTCCTCGCTTGCCGGCCCTGCGATCTGATCGAAGCGGTCCGGCCAGAGGCCGGTCAGTTCGAGCGCCCGTTTAGACGCCCAGATTTCCACACCCCTGCCTTTCAGGAACGCAAGCAGGCTGCCGTAGATGTCGGGGATCTCCTCCGGAGCAGTGCCGAGCATGGCTGCCAGGTCCTTCCGGTCCTGCGGGGAGATCAAGACCCGGTCGACTGGTGTCGAGTGTCCGCCGAACCATCTGCCGATCCTGAGCGACTCAACGCCTTGGGTGTCGAAGAGCAGGATGACGTGCAGGCCCTTCTTGAGGCCGGTCGCGACCATGCGGAAGACCAGCGCTGTGCGGTCCTGGTCGCCGTCCAGGAGCGTGGTCACATGGACCAGCAGGACCTTCCTCTGCCCTTTCCCCGCTGCTGTCAGGACCACGGGCGACAAGGCCAGTAGGAATGCGATCGCAAGGGCGATCATGGAGCGCATCATTTGGATTCCGTTGGGTAGCCGGCGCCAATCCATTCCCACCAGCCGCCCTTCAGCGCATATACCTTCTTGTATCCCATCTCGATCAGCCTGAGCGCCACCCGGACGCTCGTACCTTCATTGGCTCACGTTCAGTAGATGATGAATGTCGTGTCCTTGCCGTAGTTCGCGGCCTGGGTCTCGAGATCGAACAAGTCGACCCGCATCGCACCCAGGATCTTCCGGCTGCTCCCCTTCAAGGCCTTATCCACTCGGGCATCGAGGAAGACCACGTTCGGCTTGCCCAGCAGGGCTTTCGCTTCCTCCTTCGAGATCCGCGGAACGTCGTCCGCTGCAGCTGTCTGCGTTGTCCGCAGGACTCCGCAGAGCGCGAGTACGACCAACAGGCCGAGCACTGCCTTCATGGTGCGCATGCTGTTCCTCCTTAATCCTTCTTCGTTGCCGCTTCCAGTTCCTTGTTCCCATCGATGAATTTGAGGTTGAATTTGAACTTGTCGATCTTCCAACCTCCATCGCCTTTGACGAGATGGAGATCATAGCTGCCCACAAAGATCCGGGTGTTCCGGTCAGTGGGGTTCGGCAGATAATGATACGCGATGCCGTAGCAGAACATATCCGCCTCTCTCCCCTTGATCGTTACCTGGTAGTTCCCTGCCTGGTGATGGATGGCCTGGAGGACCTTCAGCCCCTGCTCCCACATTTCCGCGATCTGCCCGGGCGTCTTCTTCTCGGGCTGGCCGCCTCCAAGGGAGGTCATATCGAACAGCACTTCAGGGGCGAATGCGCGCCTGACGCAGGACCAGTCGCGGTTGTCCGTGCAGATGAAGAGCTCGTTCCCCACGGCAATGACGGCGCTCTGCTCGCTCAGCTGGGCCATCTGACCGTGGAAATCGTGATGATGGGCAGGGCCGCAGCCGGCGGCCGCGATCAGCATGAGCGCGAATATGTGCCTTTTCATAATGACCCCCTCTGTTCTCTCATTTTTTCTTGAAGAAAAGCAACAGACCGATAAAAATGATGGAGCTGAAGGCAAAGAGATTTATGATCGCAACGAACGCCATCCTGATCCAAAACCTCTCTTCCACATCGGTTGTTTGCTTAAAGAAGTCAGCATAGCTGGAGATGTGTTTCTGGGAGATGGCATAACCGACAATGAGAAAGAAGAAGATCGCAAGCACGCATAAGAACACGATATAGGAAAGCACGATTTTTTTCCGTTGTTTGTTCATGGCTCTTCAGACCTCCGAGAAGCCCGGACCCGGGGCCGGGGGATTGAGGGGCGGCCTTTCTGGAGGGTCAGGGCGATACTGTTTATGTTCGCAAATTCGGAAAGAGCATGCATATACCGGCTGTCTCCCAATCGATGCTCGAGTTCATGAACCCGAGGATCGTGTCGCTGTGCATCGAGGTGCAGGGCAGCTCATACCAGGACCCGCCGGTGTTCTGGCCTATCGATCGAGTTCCTACAGTGCGGTCACAGCCGTAAACACATCCAGGACCCTGGCCTCTTGAAGGACCTTGGCCCTGGGATCCCCCGCGTCATCGGGCCATCGCACCAGCCTGATCATCCCGTCGGCGATCTCGATCCCGGTCACGTCCCCGTCGCTGAATGAGCAGCAGCCTGTATTGAAGTAGCTCGGCCGCAGCATGGAGAAACCGCGGCCGCCCTGCTCCCGCATCGCTGCCCGTGCGGATTCAAGCTGCGCCCGAAGCCCGGCCGCTTTCGCGCCGTCGCCCGCCGTCCGGGCCGCTTCGAGCTGTTCTTCGATCCTGCTCACATGGTCCCTGGACTCGAACACCGGCAGATGGGTATGTCCCGCGATGAGCACCATGCCTTTCTTCTGCTCGGCCCAGCGGTATATGGCGATGCTGAGATCGTCCCGCAGCGTGAAATCCGTTGCCGGCGTCGTGAGCTTGATATTCGTGAGCCGCTGGAAAGGCCGCCAAAGATAACGGACGAAGAACTTCGACACGGTCCGGGCCTGGTCGCTCAGAAAGTCCCCCTGGTGCCCGTGGACCAGGAAGAACTCGCAGGCGTCGGTCGGACCTCCCTCGATCAGGATCCTCAGGCTCTCCCGGACCGGCAGCGGGCCGCCGAAGATCGGGCCCAGGAGCTTTCTGATCCCCGACTCCTGCTCCCAGAAATCGTCGTGATTGCCGTACATGCGGTAATACCGGTTCTGCTTCTGAAACCCGGCCTCCAGCTGCAGCGTAGCGCGATAGGCTTTGACGACCGGCGCAGGCCTGCACTCCCAGAGCTCTTCGGCGTCGCCGAGCACGATGAGCGTGTATCCGGCTTCCAGATAGTAGCCCAGAGCTGCGCTGTACGCCTTTTCGCAGCGCAGGAAATCGTCCGCGCTGTCCCGCACACCCCGGTGAAGGTCCGAAAAAATGATGATGCGGGCCTGGTCGATGCCGGTGCGGAGCTCGTATTTCCGCTCGACCGCCAGGGCGTAGGAGCGGTCCAGGCCTCTGCGAACCCTGCGCTCCGTCTCTTGGTTCACAGCAGTATCGATCCCGCTCATTGTCGTCGCCTCCCGTCGCTCCGCAGAACTTCCACTACGATCGTTTGAGCAGATAGGCGCTATGGGGCGTCTTCGTCAGCCAGAAGTACTCGGGGCTGGTATTGGTGAGTCGCCACATCGCGCAAGATCTATCACTGCGGCCGGATAGGTCTCCAAGGGCATTTTGGGGTCAACTTTTTTATTCTTGAAAATCCCGCATATTTTAAACCCCTACAAACCTCACAACCTCCCCTGCGCTCCTCCTCGTGCTCCGGAACTGGTTCTGCGGGTTGTCCGGATCAGGCAGGCCCAGGGCGATGCCGATGACGATTGCGAGATTGTCGGGGATGTGGAGCTCCCTCCGGATGATGTCGGGATGGGCTGCCAGCGTGACGGCAACTGCCGACCCCATGCTCTGCTCCTGTGCCGAGAGCATGATGCTCTGGCTGATGGCGCCGAGATCGAACATGGACCAGGGCGTGAGGCAGCGGTCCATGCAGAGGTACACGACAACAGGTGCGCCAAAGAGCCTGTAGTTCATCTGCATCAGGTCAGGTAGCCTCTCACCAGGCCTGCACGCCTGCTCCAGGACTTCCGTTCTTTCAATCTTGAGCGCCTCCATACGGCTGCGGCATGCATCAGGCCATTCTTTGGGCATGGCAATGTCCGGATTCCGCGGAACGCAGTCCTTGAGCATCTTGGCATAGCCCTGCCGGATCCGCTCGAGGCGCTCGCCTGCAGCCACGAAGATCTCCCAGGGCTGGGTATTGGCCCATGACGGCGCGGCAAGTGCGGGTTCGAGGATCTTCATGATGCTTTCGCGGTTGATCCGGTCAGGCTTGAAGGCGCGTATCGTTCTGCGGTCTTTCAAAGCACTCTGCACGGAGAGCATGGGGACCTCCAGTTCATTCCCGTTCTTTCACCCTCTTCGGAAAGCTGTATAAGGCGGCACGTCAATAAGGAAGAATGTGGAAAAGTACGAACAAGACCGGGCTTCTATGTCCCCAGTGTCGTCAGGCTGCTGGTTCACGTCAAGGAATGATCAGCAGCGCAGGGACTCCCCGGGAACGTTATCATATGATCATGGCTGCAGCGGCGGGGATTACAGGTCGGGACGGGATCACCAGCATCGTGGGGCGCTGCCGAACAGGATGACCTTCATCGGAGGGAATAGATCAGTTCTGATCAGCGTACTCAGCCGTTCATGATTCGTCCGCTCTCAGGACCATCCCCTCATCCTGACACTAGCAAAGCATCACAGATAAAATCAACGACTCGGTCTTCCAGTCCTTCTTGAAGCCGCATGGCCGAAGCATACACCGGCCTCCGCTGCCCGAACAGAACCTGCCTGGTCTCCACGATCCGGGACCGGACGACCGTACCCCGCACATCGATGCTTTTCCTCCGATCATGGAGGCGCATGAAATATTCCCTGCCGACGACGAGCCTGCTGCCGGTCTTCATCGCGACGCCGCCAACGCTCAGGTCGATGATATCCACGAGATGGTCTTCATCCAGCCTGCCGATCAGGCCTTCATGCCGCACTTTGAAACGCTTATGCTGACGCTTATCCCGGGCCAAGGCCGCGTCTGATAGCACCATGATGATCCCCCTGGTCAGTTCGTTCAAGCTTCCACTTCCGATATGCTTCCTAGTCATTATTATAGCACCCGACGGTCAGTACCGCCAGGGATCGGGCACCTTTCCGGAATGAACTTCAACGGTAAGGGAAGTCCCCGTCTATTTTCCTCTTCCCACCGGAATGGTGTCATCATCACGAAAAAGTCCCCTGAAGACCGGGGCTTGGGGCGAGACATTCCCCTCTCGACCGTCCAGGATCGGTGCTTTATTGCCCTCCTACCCCTCCCCCTTATGCCCCACGAAATGGTCCTTCCTGTCCCTGAACAGGATGTTGAACGTGGTCAGGGAACCGTAGATGCGGGTAATGTACTGCTGCAGTTCCACCTTCTCCTCATCGGTCAGCTTTTTGTGGCTGTTGATCTGTGCCTCCATGACCCGCAAACGGTCGCGGACCATCACGATCTTGTGGAAGAAGGACTCGATGGGAACGGACTTTGCTGCCTGGCCAGCGTCCGCCGGCTTCAGCACGAGCTCCCCGCCCTGCCACCGGCCGCCGAGCTCGATCGCCGGCAGCTCCTCCTCGCGCAGCTCGCGCGCCGCGAGCTTCACCATCTCATAGGCCGCTGCCTCGGCATCGGACAACGGCTGCAGGTCATCGACATCGACCAGGGCCTGCTTGTCCAGCCGCGGGAAAAAGACCTCGCGATCCGGTCCGCCCCCTTTTGCCGTCTCTTCCACGCGGCCGATGCCGAACCGATCGTGCCGCACCAAGTCTCCCTTCAACAGGTCAGTCATGAGAATCACCTCCGCCAGCAAGTAAAATGCCCCCACTGCCCGCTCGTCCGATACACAACCCTGCTTTCACGCGCTTTTTCTCGAAGATACTCTATAATAAAGGATAGGACAAGGGCCACGAGAAGAGCGCATCATCATTCTGCATGCTCAGCACAGCGGAGCACCAGGCTGCCTAGAATGCAGGGAAGGGAAAGGTCAGCTGTTCATTGTGGGAATCGTGAATATAAAGCTTGATCCGTTCCATTGATTGCCCTCTACCCATATGCGGCCTCTGTGATTTTCAACGATCGTTTTACAGATCGCAAGGCCCAGACCCGTACCTTGAGGCTTGCCCTTCGAGAGATCCCTGAACTGATGGAATTTTTCAAAAATGAGCTCACGTTCACCGGGTTCGATACCAGGCCCGTTGTCGATCACCTCGAGCTTTGCTTGATCAGCTATACGGGAAAGTATCAGGTGAACACGCCCTCTGCCAGGTTCGCAGTATTTTATCGCATTCGATAGAAGATTGATGACGACCTGCACAAGCCTGTCCTTGTCTCCGAATACCATGACCGGTATGTCCGGCGCCTCCTGCGTAATGGTCATATTCCTGTTCTGCGACAGCTGACTGGTGGCGGCCAACGCCTCGCGCATGACGCTTGCCAGATCCAGTTTCTCGCGGACCCACTGGTAGGCGCCGGACTCGATCTTGGTAAAATCCTGTCCATGATCAGGATCCGCCACCAGTTGCAGCAGGTCAGAGCCGGACTTGCGCCGGACAACTTTATCAATCCGAAGCAGCTAAACTCTCTCGAGCAAGGAAACCTGAAAGAGATCTGCAGGCTGCTCTCGCGCATCCTGGACGACATCGGGAAGCAATACAGCATCGGGACCCAGCTCTGACCCCACGGTACGCCGTATGACCGGACCCCATCCAATTCGCGCCCTAGTCCTTTGTCAATTCCTCTAATGTCTTATGCTTTCCCTCAACACCGTTGATATGCTTTTCATGCACAGGTTGAAGCTTTTCTGCGCGTTTTTCGCGTCCTGCAGTAAAACGCTCTCTCCCTCGTGAGAAGAATTGTGTCTTTCCGCATCTCAAGAAAAAAGGCCCATCCGATTCGGATGAGCCCTTTGGTCAACTCCTGGTGAATGTCTCTTAATGTTCTATTTCCACGCCCGCAGTCTGCTCCCTGACGGTGATGGCGATCTTGTACAGGAACGTGAGCACCAGGAAGCCGATGGCCCAAACGCCAAGCGTGATCATGGTCTCGGGCATCGTCGGCCAGTAGGGATGGACCTCTTCGAAGGGGTTCGGCACGAACCCGCCGATGATCAGGCCGAAGCCCTTGTCGATCCAGAGCGAGATGAACAGCAGAACGCAGGCTAGGGACAGCGTGCCCTCGTTCTTCCGGATGCCGGGCACCCAGAGCATGACGAGCGATATGATCGCGAAGACGCTCGACGTCCACATCAGGGGCACCAGCTCGCTGTGGCCGTCAAGCCCCGCGTAGAGATAGTGGAACGGATGCTGATGGCCCGGGATCCCGCTGTAGAAGGCCGTGAAGAACTCCAGTCCCAGGAAGAAGACGTTCGCGAACATGGCGTAGGCCACGATCTTTCCCAGGGTCTGGATCTGCTCCTTGCCGGGATCGAACTTCGTGACCTTCCGCACGATCAGGGCCAGGATGATCAGCAGCGACGGGCCGCCGGCAAAGGCAGATGCCAGGAAGCGCGCGGCCAGGATGGCGCTGAGCCAGAAGTGCCTTCCCGGGATGCCGGCATAAAGGAACGCCGTGACGGTGTGGATGCTGATGGCCCAGGGGATCGAAAGATAGATGAACGGTTTGATCCACTTCGGCGGCGCGATGCCCTTCCGGTCGGAGCTGAGGGTGACCCAGCCGATGATCAGGTTCAGGAACAGGTAGCCGTTCAGCACGACCACGTCCCAGAAAACCATCGAGTTGGGCGCAGGATAGAGCATGATGTTCATGACCCGCATGGGCTGGCCCATGTCGGCCATGATGAACAGGATGCACATGATGACCGCCGAGATGGCCAGGAACTCTCCCAGGATCACGATCTTGCCGAACTTCTTGTAGTCATGCAGATAATAGGGGATCACGAGCATCACGGCCGAGGCAGCGACGCCGACGAGGAATGTGAACTGGCCGATGTACAGGCCCCACGTCACATCGCGGTGCAGGCCGGTGATGCCCAGACCGTACATGAACTGCTGATAATAGAAGTAGCACCCTACCGCAGCGAGGCCGCCCAGAAAGAACACCCATGCCCAGTATTTTTTACTGCCCTCCAGTGCTTTCTCAAGCATGGTCGCCTCCTCCGATCAAGTAGTAAACGGCCGGCCCCGTGCCCAGGTCGGGTTTGCGCCGGATCGTGTACGTGTTCGTCACGATCTTCCGCACCTCCGAGCTCGGGTCTTCCATGTCGCCGAAGAGGATACCGCCCTTGGGGGCTGCTTCGACGCATGCGGGAAGCTTGCCCACGGCGAGCCGCTCGGTGCAGAACGTGCATTTTTCCACGACGCCCTTGGACCGCGTGGGATATTCCCTGTTCGGCACGTCCGGTTTGAGATTTGACGCCGTCCGCGGGTCGACCCAGTTGAAGCTTCGGGAGCCGTAGGGGCAGCCCGCCATGCAGAATCGGCACCCGATGCAGCGATGCATGTCCTGCATCGTGATCCCGTCCTGCAGCTTGAAGGTCGCCTTGGTCGGGCAGACCTTTACGCACGGAGGGTTGTCGCAGTGGTTGCAGAGCACCAGGAACGGCATGTCCTTGATATGCTCGCTCATGTATTTGTTGTCCTGTCCGGGGAAGGACCGCTCATAGGGCGCCGTCCATATCCACTTGATCTCCATCTTCCGGTCCACGGATCCGTCGGCGTTCCGGAAATCAGGGACATTGTGGGTCGTATGGCAGGCGCTGATGACCTTTTTGTAGTCCTCGTCGGTCTTGAACTTGCTCATGTCCACGACCATGGCCCAGCGCTTTGCCGTGAGGGCCTCCTTGTTCGCATCCACCTGCGGCGGGACCAGCCCTTTCTGCCCGGCGTAGTTCCTGGCCGAGGCTACGGAC
>JAAXXJ010000431.1 GCA_013334545.1 Nitrospirota bacterium
TTCAGCAGGACGGCCCGCTGAACCGGATGTCGAACAGATTCATAAAGCAGTGGAGGAAATGGCAGCCAAGGGAATGCGGGTGCTCGCTTTTGCAAAAAAAGAGATCAAACAAGGGACAATCGGGCTGAATCACCCTGATGTGGCTTCCGGTATGACCTTTCTCGGACTCCAGGGCATGATCGATCCGCCCCGGCAGGAGGCGATCCTCGCAGTTCAGAAGTGCCACACAGCGGGCATTCGCGTCAAGATGATCACCGGCGACCACGCTCTGACAGCATCATCGATTGCGGAACAGGTCGGCCTTAACAATCCATCCGATGTCGTCACTGGGAAAACCCTGATGGATATATCCGACAGAGAACTGATTGATGTTGCCGACCGGACATCCGTTTTCGCCAGGGTGACGCCTGAGCAAAAACTCCGTCTGGTTGAAGCTTTGCAGGCCAAGGGGAATGTTGTAGCCATGACCGGAGACGGGGTGAATGATGCCCCGGCCCTGAAAAGGGCGGACATCGGCGTGGCCATGGGCATCACCGGAACCGACGTGGCCAAAGAGGCGGCCGATATGGTGCTGACGGACGACAACTTCGCCTCCATAGAAGCAGCTGTAGAGGAAGGGCGGGGCATCTTCGACAACCTCACCAAGTTCATTGTCTGGACACTGCCCACCAACCTCGGCGAGGGGCTGGTGATTCTCGCTGCGATATTCGCCGGTGTCACGCTGCCTATACTTCCAGTGCAGATCCTGTGGATCAACATGACAACCGCAGTACTGCTGGGGCTCATGCTAGCCTTCGAGCCCAAGGAGCCGGGCATAATGACGCGGCCGCCGCGCGACCCGAAGATGCCTATTCTCACCGGGGTGCTCATTTGGCGTCTCTTCATTGTTGGCCTGCTATTGCTCGTAGGGGCATTCGGCCTTTTTGAATGGGAGTTGAAGACGGGAGCCTCGGTTGCAGAGGCTCGCACGGTAGCGGTAAATGTATTTGTTCTTGTAGAACTATTCTATCTCTTTAATTGCCGCTCGTTGACGCAATCCATGTTCCGTTTGGGGTTTTTCACAAACCCCCTGTTGTTCGGCGGTGTTGCGATCATGCTGGTTCTGCAAGTGATGTTCACCTATCTGCCGGCAATGAACCTTATGTTTCACAGCGCGCCTATCAGTTTTGAGGCCTGGGGCCGGATACTTGCGGTATCCGTATTTGCTTCTTTTGTGGTTGGTGTCGAAAAATGGTTGCGCAGGAGGAGCGCGGAGCGTCGTGTGTTGCAGTTCCAGTAATCTGGGAAAATTAAGGAGGATCGGAAAATGATCAAGAGAATACTTCTCGGCTTAGGCGGCACGCCGTACACGACTGTCGCGATCCAGCGTGCTGTATCGATTGCCAGGCGCGTTAATGCCGAAATAACGGGAGTGACGGTCCTTGACCTCGATCGGGTGACAAAGATCGACCTTGCGCAGGAAGATACGATAACTGCCGCCATGAATCGGGTTATCGTGACGAGAGAGAGTATCGAGGAATCAATCAGCGCGTTCAAGTCGGCTTGCGCTGCCGAGGGGATAAAACACCAGATCAAACAGGAAGAGAAGGAGACCTCGTTCGATCTGATGATCTCCCTTGCCCGCTATCACGACCTCATGATATTCGGCCTGCGAAGTATATTCGAATATAACGTATCGATCGTCGATCTGTCGATCGAGGAGCCCAAGGATACGCTGGCACGGCTGATCGCCGCGGGCGTGCGACCAATCATCGCCGTATCGGACACATTCCGGCCGATTCAGAAAGTTCTGATCGCGTACAGCGGTTCCATGGAGTCGGCCAAGACCATGAAGCGGTTCGTGCAGTTGCGCTTGTGGCCTGACGCCAAATTGAAAATCGTGACTTTCCAAAGTTCGGAAGATAAGGCACGTCGACTATTAGCTGATGCCGCCGAGTACTGCAGGGCACATGGTTTTTCTGTTGTCAGTGAGTCGAATCCCGGGTCGCCCAAGGACTTCCTGTTACCGATTGCGACGCTGTGGCAGGCAGATATGATCGTGCTGGGCAACAGCGCAGGGCATCTGCTGGTGAAACGGGCCCTCGGGGAGACCGCTCTGCACATCATCCGCAACGCCGTCCGGCCCTTGTTCCTATGCCAGTAACTTGCGACAACAACCGTAATCAATTCCTACTGGCACACAAGGCTGCAGTTGAGTATGGAGAAAATATTTTCATGCAATGGCAGCGAATATGTTCTATTTCCTTGGCGTGACCATGCCTGACATCGAGCACAAGGGACATTGAATATGATATGGCATAAGCCGTATACAAAAAAAACTTAACCCATGGAGTACAATCTATGGAAAAAAAGACCCGTTTCAATCTTATCTATTTTTTTCTAGCCCTTGCGGCGATCCTCATGCTTGAAAATTACCTGTTTTC
>JAAXXJ010000118.1 GCA_013334545.1 Nitrospirota bacterium
CTCAACGTGACCAACCGCTGCACCTCGGCCTGCACCTTCTGCGTGCGCTATTTCACCGATTTCGTGAAGGGCCATAACCTTCGGCTGAAGGACGAGCCCACGGCGGACGAGCTGATCAGGGAGATCGGCGATCCGAAGAAGTTCGACGAGATCGTGTTCTGCGGCTACGGCGAGCCATTGCTCCGGCTTGACGTGGTCAAGGCCGTGGCGACGGAAGTGAAGAAAAAAGGCGGCAAGGTGCGCATCGATACCAACGGCCACGGCAACCTCATCCACAAGCGGAACATCCTGCCCGAGCTTGCCGGCCTCGTGGATGCGGTGAGCGTCAGTCTGAACGCGCAGAATGCCGAGCTCTACGAGAAGATATCCCAGCCCAAGTTCGGCGCCGCAGCATATGACGCGGTGAAAGAGTTCATCCGCGAAGCGAAGAAGTACATCCCCGACGTGGTTGCCACGGTTGTCACGGTCCCGGGCGTGGATGTCGAGGCCTGCCGCAGGATCGCCGACGAGCTCGGCGCCAAGCTCCGGGTGCGGGAATATAATGTGGTAGGATGATCGCTTCCTGCTGCTTGATCACGATAATCCGCCGCTATTCCGCTCTCGTTCCTTCAAGATGCCCATCCCCCTCAACAAGAATATGCCCTCGTGCCGGCTCAGTGGTGTATGGTATGCTTCATTGCAATCCTTTGTACTGATGGCCGGGTTAGCTTCATCATGGGTTACGTTGCAGCCTTCATGAGCCCCTGGATCTCCCGGTGATAGCCAAGGTACCGGTCCAGGGTGATCTGGTTCTTGCCGTACTTGGGATAGGCGCGGAGGATCTCCTCGAAACGGTCCTCGGCCTCACGTTCCGTTGCGATCTTCACGATGCCGTCGTGGATGATGTCCACGAGCCGGTCTGCGTAGATCACGATCCGCTCTTCGAGCCTCCTGAGCGTGTAATCCTTTACCGGCAGCCCGAGCTCCCGTGCCTCGCCCTCGGTCAGGCCTCCCCGGATATGCTTTTCCATGATGGCCGTGATCTCGTCAGGCAGACCGATCTTTTTGGCCAGCTCCGCGCCGACCTTGCCGTGCTCCATATCATGGGTCTTTGCTTTGCCGAGGTCGTGGAACAACCCGCCTCTGCCCACGAGCTCCTGGTCGATGCTGTCCCCGCCGATGCGGCGGGCGATCTCGAGCGCTTTCATGGCGACCTGAACGCTGTGCGTGATGTCATCCTCGGACATACCGGCTGTGCGGAGGATTTCGATGTCAGATGCCGCTATTTGATAGTCCATAACGTCTCCATCGTTCATCCTGCGGCATGATGCTCGATCTTCACATTCATGATGAATATCGGGATAGCGGCGGCGAGCAACGCGGCCATGAACCAGAAGGCGTAGAGATAATCATACCGGGCAATAAGAAAGCCGGCAAGAATGGGGCCGGATGCATGGCCGATGTCGAAGATCGTGCCGAAGGTTCCCATGGCTGTGCCGAAGTGTTTCTCCTTGCAAAGGTCAGCGACCAGGGCTGCGGAAGACGACGTCACGAAGGCTTCGCCGAAACCGAAGATGATGGCTGCGATCATAAGAGAATAAAAGTCTTTCAGGAGAGGAATGGCTCCGAAGGCCCCTGCACAGAGGACCATTCCCGCACCGATCAATGGTTTCCTGCCGAATCGGTCCGATGTCTTTCCCATGACCGGCTTCGAAATGATGGTCACCACGACCTGGATCCCCCAGAGAAGTCCTGCCTGGAATTCATTCAAGCCCGCTCTGGTCACTGCATAGATTGGAAGAAACGCCTCCAGCGCGCCCACGGTGAGATTCTGCAGGCCTTCCATGGCGGAGGTGACGACGATGCGTTTGTCGCTCATCACATCCTTGATGCCGGAACTGAACCGACGGTATGCCTCGTTCAGGCTTTTCCCCTCGTGCCGGCTTCCATCGCCGCGCAGAATATTGATTGCCAGGAGCAGGGACATCATCCCGGCCATGCCGCTCAAGAGATAGGCATGATGGAATTCACGAAGCGACGGGTCCGACGCCCCGGCCGCGCTGTGGAGGATGAAGCCGCCGAGCGGCGCTCCGAGTAGATTGCCGATGATCGTGATGGACGAGAACCACGAGAGCATTTCCCCCTTTTTCGCTCCCGCCACATCGGCAACCACGGCCATGGATACAGGTCCGTAGATGGCCGTCGCGAGCCCGTGGATGAACCGGATGATGATCAGCAGCCGGTAGTCGTGGACCAGGAGATAGGTAAACGGTATGACGCCGAACACGACGAGGCCGATGAGCATCGTCCTCTTTCTGCCGATGATGTCCGAGAGAGCGCCCGCTGGGAGCTTGAAGAAGATCCCCGTCACCGTCGATATGCCGACGGCGAATCCGATGGCCTCGGGGCCTGCGCCGAGGTAAAGGGCGAAGAGGGGAAGCACCGGGCTTCTCGCCAGGGCGTAGGACAGCCTGGCGAAGAAGCCCACGGTGCAGAGTGCGGTGAAGGGTGTCAGAAAGGTTGTCATGTATTTCCGGTTCTCTTTCCTTCATTCCCGCGAAGGCGGGAATCCGGAGATGTCAAATGTTCCTGGATCCCCGTTTGCACGGGGATGACGAATTTATCTGCATCAGAGGGTTGGCTTGCACCCCGGCCTGTCAGTGTTTTGCCGGCGCCTGCCGGTCGAAGAAGATGCTCTTGCCGCCGATGCTGATGGGGATGCCCATGGCGACCTCGGCTTGGATGAGGCCCAGCGCCCGGGCTGCGGCGCCTACTCGCTGCTGCACACGGTTGTCCACATTATGGATGCTTGCGGTCTTCGCCGCCGACGAAAGAGCAACGCCGATGTCCATCATGCGCATGACGCAGTGAGGGCCGGTGTAGCCCATTTCCTTTGCCTTCATCTGCTTGTTCTTGCTGAATTCGTTGCAGGTCGGATATCCGCAGGCCCCGCAGTCATACCCAGCAGTCACCGGCTTCGATAGACCGATCAGCAGGAGGGCCTGGGAGCTCTCGATATTCGCTGCGTCCCGATTCCAGAAGGCCTCGTTCGTGCTCTTTGGCGCGTATTCCTTCATTGCGTTGGCGATCTTCTTGAGGTCCTCGTCCTTCGTGATCACGACGATCTCGAGAAAATCCTTGCCACCCGCCTTGGGCGCGGTGCGTGCCGATGCCGCCATAAATTGCACTGCCATTTCAGCAACCTGTTTCATGGTAAACCTCCCGTTAGATCAGTATTTGCCAGACATATCCAGCAACCGCAGATCCTGCGATCACCGGGACCATACCCCATTTCAGCCGCTGCATGCCGACAAAGGCGACAATGGATGCAACAAGGGCATACCAATCGAATCCGCCCGCATCAGGGACAAGGGTGTGATAGGTAAAGATCACGGCAAGGTTCAAGACAACACCGACGACGGAAGCCGTAATTGCCGAAAGCGCGGTCCCGAGCTTTCTGTTTTTTCTAAGCGTCTCGATATACGGCGCCAGCAGGAAGATCATCATGAACGACGGGATGAAGGTGACCCAGGTGGTGAGCAGCCCGCCGATGGCGCCGCCGAGGGCAGGGGAAAGCCCCTGGGCATGATAGTACCCGGCGAGGTATCCCACGAACTGATTCACCATGATAAGCGGGCCCGGTGTGGTCTCGGCAAGGCCGAGGCCGTCCATCATCTGTTCAGGCATGATCCACTGGTAGTGGCTCACAGCCTGCTGGCTGACGTAGCCGAGGACCGCATAGGCGCCGCCGAAGGTCACGACCGCAGCTTTGCTGAACAGTATGCCGATATCGATGAACGTGTCGTTCCAGCCCCGCCAGAGGCCGAGCAGGATGATCGGCAGGGACCAGAAAACGATAAAGACAGCGAGCACCTTGATAAAGCGCTGCCAGCCCTTGCTCCTGTTCTCGACGGCCTTTTCCGCGACAAGAGAGTCGGGCTGATATGAGGATTTATTCCCTGTGACCTTGGGAAAAAATCCCGGGGCTAATGTACCAGAAAAATAGCCAATCAGCCCCGCGGACAGCACGATGACCGGGAAGGGGAAGTTGAAGACATAGATCCCGACAAAGGCTGCAGCGGCGAGGGAATAGAGGAACCCTGTCTTGAGCGATTTTTTTCCGATGCGCAGGACAGCCTCAAGCACGATTGCGACGACTGCCGGCTTCAAACCATAAAAGAGCGCCGCGACCGACGGTACGCTGCCGAGTGAGGCATAGAGCCAGGCAAACAACCAGAGGATGAAGATGGAGGGAAGGACGAACAAACCTCCCGCGATGACCCCGCCCCAGCGTCCATTCAGCAGCCAGCCGATGTACGTGGCTAGTTGCTGCGCCTCGGGGCCGGGCAGGAGCATGCAGAAGTTGAGCGCCTGGAGAAAATGGTCCTCGGCGATCCACTTCTTCTTCTCGACCAGGTCCTTGTGCATCATGGCGATCTGGCCGGTGGGGCCGCCGAAACTGATGAATCCCAGTTTAAGCCAGTAGCGAAAGGATTCGCGAAGGGGAATAGAATCGTTTTGCATGGAATGGTGTTCTCCTTGGTATCAGGTCCGCGACTGGTACATCATCTCGAACACGGCCATGCCTTTTTCGAGCATATCGGTATCTTCCTTAACGGTCTTTCTGATCCCGGTCAGAATTTCTTCGATGCCGCTTCCGGCAGAATTGCCGTACCGGTCATCCTTCACATCCAGATCGTGAACGATTTCGGCGATCTTCCTGACCGCACGGTCCTTGATACCGAAGGAGCGTACGAAGACCTCAAAGGTGCAGAGCTCGCCATGATGCGTGAACTCGCCTCCCTGAATGTCAAAGGCGACCTCGCCTTTGGCGAGGCTCAAGATATCCTTTTCGTCGATGAAGCGGAATTTTGCCGCCCGATCGATGAAGCGTCGTATCAGCCAGGCCGACGCCATGCGGTCGATGAAGGGCCGCTTGCGGGTCACCCAGACCTTCTGCTGATACGCCTTCGGGTCTTTCCGGGTAAGAGGGGACAGCTTTTCCGGGCCAGAATCTTTCACTTCCTTGAGCTCGGACTCGATCGCCCGGATGCGTTTTTCGAGGTCCTTGCCAGCGAATGCATCAAAGAAGTCACGCGAATGGATCTCGTCATAGGTCTTCCTGAGCGTCGCCAGGATACCGGTGGCGCTGTCGCGCATGCCGGCCACTGCACCTTTACGGCCGCTCAGGACCTTGCGCTCAAGGCTGTCGATCGATTTGGCCAGGTCGCGGTACTCAGTGTCGCGCTGAGCACGGAAAAGCTCCCGCACTTCGGAATCCGTCAGTGTTTCGATGCGCGAGGTCTGTACGAACGATCCGTCGCCGCCGAGCGACTTGACCTCGCCGATGATCCACTGGAACAGTTCGCGGTTCTCGTCGTTCGCCGGGAGGATGTAGACCGCCCCCTTGAGCGGCACCGCACCGGCCTTGGCAAGCCTGCGCCAGATACGCATCCTGCCGCTTACAGGGTGGGCGGGGACGCTGTAAAAGATGAGCAGCCATTCCTGGGAAGAGATTTTCATCATTTGTTCATGCTGCGGCGCAGTGCAGCCGGTGTTCATGCAGGATCGCCTCGTGAATCTCGTCGTAGTCCGCCGCTTCGGCGAAAGCGACCTCGATCAGGTTCTCTTCGAGCGTTTCCTTGAAAGGATCGCAGACGGCAGCGGCAGCGGTTTCCAAGCGGATGCCCTCTTCGAGCATTGCAGCTTTGGTCAAATTGTCGATCAGGTTCTTGAACAGGGTCTTCATGGGACACCTCCTATGTATCGTATGATTATGAATGTAACATATGATACATATTCTGTCAAGGGGAAAGTATGGGGATGGGGATGGGCGCGGTTTGCAAGTCCGGAAGGCCGCAGGGAACAGGCGGCATGATGGTTCGGTCGGCCCTAGGCTCGTAGGGGAGGAGCGGTGTCAAACAGAGAGCGGGAAAAAGAAAGGCGGCCTTTTGGGCCGCCTTTGGTGTTTACGGGATCACTTTGTTCAGCGGATACTCGATGATCCCCGACGCGCCGCGCCGCTTGAGCCGGGGAATGAGGTTCCGGGCCTGCTTTTCGTCGAGCATCACCTCGAGGCTCACCCACTCAGGGTCGGTCTGCTGAGAAATCGTGGGCGAGTGCATGGCCGGGAGGATGCCGGTGATCTCCTTGAGTGCCCGTTTCGGCACGTTCATCTTGAGGCCCACCTTCTCCTCGGCCGCCAGCGCGCCCTGGAGCAGCATGGACATGTTCTCGATCTTCTTCCGCTTCCAGGGATCGTTCCAGGCCTTCTTGTTCGCGATCAG
The DNA here is from genome assembly GCA_013334545.1 of Nitrospirota bacterium. Taxonomy (GTDB): domain Bacteria; phylum Nitrospirota; class UBA9217; order UBA9217; family UBA9217; genus JAAXXJ01. Next base: position 6,267 of record JAAXXJ010000118.1, read on the forward strand.
CCGCGTCGTGGATTCGAGCATGGTCTCCACGATCCTGAGCTTGTTCGCTTTGAGCGAGCTGCCGGTCTCGGTGAGCTCTACAATGGCGTCGGCGAGCTTTGGCGGCTTCACCTCCGTGGCGCCCCAGGAGAACTCGATGTCCGCGGTCACGCCTTTCGACTTGAGATACCGCGTCGTGTAGCCGACGAGCTCGGTGGCGATGCGCTTGCCTTTCAGGTCCTTGATCGATCTGATGGGCGAGTCCTCGGGAACGGCTACGACCCAGCGGACGGGATTGAGACCGCCCTTTGCATAACGGAGCTCGGCGATCTCGACGACGTCGGCGTTCTGTTCCAGGATCCAGTCCTTGCCGGTCAGACCCACGTCGAAGATGCCGTTGTCCACGTATCTCGCCATCTCCTGGGCACGGACCATGATGCATTCGATGTCCGCGTCGTCGATGCTCGGGTAGTAGCTCCTCGAGCTCACCTGGATGCGGTAGCCGGCCTTGCCGAAGAGCTTGAAGGTCGATTCCTGCAGGCTGCCTTTGGGCAACCCGAGCTTGAGTTTCTGGCTTGCGGCGGCAGGTGCGGCTGATTTTTTCTTGGTCTTTGTCGGCATGTGGCTCTCCTTAAATGAACTTCTGCCACAGAGGCACAGAGAAAATCTTTGACACAGATAACGGCGGATCTGAAATCGGAAGAGGCATGATCAGGCATTTAACCTGTCATGAATTATCCAAGTGTTTTATCCGTGTAAATCCGAGTCAAGGGATCTGTTGTTGCTCTCCGTGTCTCCGTGCCTCCGTGGCGATCTTATTTCTTTGCCATTCTAATTCTGATCGTGTTCCCGTGCGCTTCCAGCCCTTCTACGTCGGCGATCTGCATGACCGCCTCGCCTACCTTATCGAGGCCCTCTTTCGTGTAGAAAATGAGGCTTGATCTCTTCATGAAGCTGTCCGTCGAGAGGGGCGAGAAGAACCTCGCTGTGCCGCCCGTGGGCAGCACGTGGTTCGGTCCCGCTACATAGTCACCCACGGACTCGGGCGTGAAATGGCCCAGGAAGATGGCGCCGGCATTCTTGATCAGTGCCAGGAGCTCGAAGGGATTCTCCACCGAAAGCTCGAGGTGCTCGGGCGCGATGGCGTTCGAGACCTCTGCTGCATCCTTGAGGTTCTCGACGATCACGATGGCGCCGAAGCGGTCGATGGCCTTGCGGGCTATCTCTTTCCGGACGAGGTTTGCCATCTGGCGCCCCATTTCCGCATTGACCCTCTCCGCGAGCGCGCGCGACGTGGTGACGAGAATGGCCGATGCCAGTTCGTCATGCTCGGCCTGCGACAAAAGGTCGGCCGCCACGAAGGAGGGTTCCGCTGAATCGTCGGCAATGACCAGGACCTCGCTGGGGCCGGCGATCATGTCGATGTCCACCTGGCCGAAGACATAACGCTTGGCCGTGGCAACATAGATGTTGCCGGGGCCGACGATCTTGTCCACCTTGGGGACCGTGGCCGTGCCGTAGGCCATGGCTGCGACCGCCTGGGCGCCGCCGATCTTGTAGATCTCCGAAACGCCGGCAATGTCCGCGGCCACGAGGATGTAGGGATTCAGGGCGCCGCCCGGCACGGGTGAGCACATGACGATCTGCTCAACGCCCGCGACCTTGGCAGGGATGACGTTCATCAGCACCGACGAGGGATAGCAGGCCTTGCCGCCGGGGACGTACACGCCTGCGCGGCCAATGGGCCGCGCAAGCTGGCCCAGGATCACGCCGTCGGCCTCCTGGCTGACCCAGGAGGAGATCTTCTGCTTCTCGTGGAAGGAGCGGATGTTCCGTGCAGCGAGCTTCAGGGCGTCCACCTTCTTCGGGTCCACGCGGGTGTATGCGCCCTTCACCTCATCCGGAGTCACCCGGATGTCCTTGAGGGTCAGCTTTACGCGGTCGAACTTCTCGGTATAGGCCAGGACCGCCGGGTCGCCCTGTGTGCGGACACGCTCGATGACCTCTTTCACCGCTGCGGCGACCTCTTCGGTGGCCGTCTCGCCGCGGTCGATGATGATCTTCAGCTCAGCGACGATGTCTTTTTGTTTCGAGTCGATGATCTTCATACAACCTCAATAAAATATTGGATCTTCTCCCTGTTAAGTGGGCAAAATATACCAGACAAGGGCCGGGTTTTTGCATATCCCCTTCGCGTCCTGAATGAATTTCCTGACCCGTCTAAGGCCACGT
>JAAXXJ010000432.1 GCA_013334545.1 Nitrospirota bacterium
CTCTCAGTTTACAAAGCTTCACCTACAAGTGTGTACAGGACTAATTGTCAACGGCATAGCAATTTACTGGGTGTTTACCGCACATTGAACGTTGGCGCTGAGCGGCGGGTTAGACACCAAGCTTCAGTTCTCAATGCTTACGTTTCATGGGATTCGCTCGGGAAGTCTGCTGCCCGAGCTGTTGGGCGAGCCCGATGAGAATTCCTTCGGGACCCCGGATGTAGCAGAGCCGATACATGTCTTCATACTGGACCACTTCGCCGACGAGTTTCGCGCCGTGCTTGCCGAGTCGGGCGAGCGTATCGTCGATGTCCTCCACGGTGAACATGACGCGTAGATAGCCGAGAGCGTTCACTGGGGCGCTGCGGTGATCGGCAACCACAGGTGGCGCGAGGAAACGGGACATCTCGAGCCGGCTATGACCGTCCGGCGTACGCATCATGGCAATCTCGACGCGCATGTTGCGCAATCCAGTGACGCCATCCGCCCAGTCTCCTTCGACTGGGGCGCGCCCCTCGAGCTCGAGACCAAGTTCGGTGAAGAACGCACTGGCGGCATCAATGTCTTCGACCACGATGCCGACGTTGTCCATACGTTTGACCGTCATGATGTCTCCTTGGCGTCTAACGAGCCTGTAGAAAAAGTCATTTTGCAGAAGGCTCGTTCTTCGATTTATCGTCTTTGATCCGTTCTGTTTATTCGGATTATTGATTCAGTGTGGTGATCGGCTGCATTATATCATCGTTTCTTGCTTGGCTGCTCATCATTTCCTGCCTTCTGCCGCTCTTCTCCCTTCTCAAGCAAACCCCGGCCCGTATCGATGCACCTTTAGCAGGTTGTGCAACGTGCAGTACAGCAGCCATTGCACATTGACCTTCTGCTTTCCTCGGAGGCTGAACCGATCAAACCCCAATTGCGACCGGATGTGGGCAAAGACCGGCTCCGCTGTCGAAAGTCTTCTATTATAAATAAGGCGGCCGGATAGCGAATCGATCTTGCGCCGCATCTTTTGGGTGAAGGTTTCCGTTTTGTGCTCGGTTGCTCCGGTGAAGTACGCTACCTGCCGTGTCTCGGTTCGGTTCGGATCGCGCATGCACTTCGCTCGTTGATCGCAGGGAACGCAGTTCATCTTGCTTCCCCGGAACTTGATGGCCCGTCTTCCGTTGATCAGCACGTTCCCGCCGTTTCTGTGCAGCCGCTTGCCCGCAGGACAAACGCAGTAATCCTTATTAGGGCTGAAGGTGAAGTCCTTGGGCTGGTAGATGATGCTTGACCCGAAATACTTGGCGCGCTCTTTTTTGAAGCGCTCTTTGTATCTATCCGACTCTTTGAACCGCGGGTCCCGCTGACGGAACCGGTTATCTGCTACATATCCGTCGATGCCCTGCTCCATGATCATCTGCATGTTCTTCTCGGTATGGAAACCGCTGTCTGCAGTGAGTTTAGTCTTCTCAAAGATGTCTTCTTCTTTTCCGATCGTTACAAAGTTCTCCCGGGTTCCCTCGACCATCGGTTCGAGCAGCCCGTGCTCCTGGGGTTCTCCGAAAGCTGCTGCATGGACCACGACCTGGTGCTTGCTGTCTACCATGGCCACGCCGTCATAACCCTGGATCACGCCTTTGGATGTCTTCATCTTGGCGCTCTCGTTGTCGGTGACGTTGCTCTTTCTGGGTTTGCCGGTCTTGCCCGGCTTGTCGTCGTTGTCTTTGAGCCAGTCCTTGATCTTTTTGACCTTCTCTTTGAGGGTTGCGGCGTACTGTTCCTCCTGCTCGATGACAGCCTTGTTCGCTTCGGTCTTGTCCATCTCGCGGTGGCGGGCGATGATCTGCTGGACGGCCTTTTCCATCTTGTCCTTCTTCTTTTGAAGGTCTGCCTTGGTTCCGCTCCATTCTTTCGAGGCGTTCGAGGGGAGTTTGCAGCCGTCTACCGCGAACATCTCTTTGCCGATCAGGCCCATTTCGTCGCAAATAAGCAGGACTTCGAGGAAAAGCTTGACGATCTCCTGGTCCAAACTGGAGATGAAGTCGGCGATGGTGGTGAAGTGGGGCTGGGTGTCGGCGGATAGGGCCATAAATATGACATTCTCCCGGCAGCACTGCTCGATCTTCCGGCTGGAGGTGATGCCCCGGGAGTAGGCGTAGAGGACGATCTTCAAGAGGATCGCGGGGTCGTAGGCCGGGGCGCCGGTCTCGTCGTTCTGGTACCTGAGGTCAAATACGGAAAGGTCGATCTCGTTGTCGATGAGATAGTGGAGGGTGTGCTCGAAGGTGCCGGGAAGGATCTGCTTATCGAAACTGATGGGGATGAATTTGCCTTGGGAATAGTCGTAGTGTTTGTATTTCGCCATATCTCTCCTGTGTATTCAGCTCAAATTCGGGCTCCCATTCCGGCGCAATTCA
>JAAXXJ010000119.1 GCA_013334545.1 Nitrospirota bacterium
ACGCTCTTCCGATCTCCTCCACCTTCTCCTTCGTCACCTTGGCCTCGGTGATGGTGAAGCTCGGATTCCCGCCGGCGACCTGTCCATCGGCCACCGCCGTCGTCCACGCCACAAGCACTACGGTCAACAATCCGAACGCTCTCATGATCTGCATGCTGTCCCTCCTTGAGCTGGAATCATATCACATATCCTCCCGGAGATCCCGGTACGTTCTTCACCGGGCCTCCGGCCGGTCAGGCCGAATGGGCCGGCAACGTCCGGTCCAGGACCACGTAACCGACGATCGCCGACAGGAACGACCCGGCAAGGATGCCGATGCGCTCGTCCACACTCTCCCCGAGCGTGCCTGGCTCGAAGGCGAGCCCACTGATGAAGAGGCTCATGGTGAACCCGATGCCGCAGAGGACCGCCACGCCATAGAAGGTCTTCCACCCCACGGACTCAAGCGGCTGGGCGATCCGCAGCTTCACAGCCAGAAAACTGAACAGGAATACCCCCGCCTGCTTTCCGAGGAACAGCCCGGCAGCGATCCCGAGCGGCAGGGTATGGAGGAGCGACGACAGCTGGACACCTGCAAGCGATATTCCGGCGTTCGCGAATGCGAAGAGCGGAAGGATGCCGTAGGAAACCGTGGTATGGAGGTCGCGCTCGAGCTCGAGCAGCGGGGACCGCTCGCCCCCCTCGCTTTCCCGCAGGGGGATGAAAAAGGCCAGGATGACCCCGGCTATCGTGGCATGGATCCCCGATTTCAGCACTCCCAGCCAGAGCAGAGCGCCGATGATGAGATATGCCGTCTTGTTCGTAACACCCCGGAGGTACAGGAGCAGAAGCAGCACGATCATCGCCCCGGCGAATAGGAGCGCCGCTATGGTCAGCTGCTCGGTATAGAACAGGGCGATGATCAGGATCGCCCCCACATCGTCGAAGATGGCAAGGGAGGTCAGGAACACCTTCAGCGTCAGCGGCACGCGGCTTCCGAGCATGGCCATGATACCGAGCGCAAAAGCGATGTCCGTCGCCGCCGGGATCGCCCATCCCCGCAGCGCAGCCGGCTCACCGCGGTTCAACGCAACGAAGATGGCCGCCGGAATGACCATGCCGCCAAGTGCGCCGGCAGCCGGCAAGGCCACCTGGCGCCAGCTCGAGAGCTCCCCTTCCAGGAACTCGCGCTTCAACTCCAGCCCGATGAGGAAAAAGAATACCGTCATCAGACCGTCGTTGATCCAGTGCAGTGCTGGCTTCGCCACATGGATCGCGCCCACGCGGACCTCGACGGGCATCTCGAGGAATGACGCATAGATGCCTGCGATCGGCGAGTTGGCCGCCATGAGTGCAAGCGCCGTTGCTGCCATCAGCAGAAGACCGCCCGCTGATTCGAGATTGAGGAAATCCTGGACGCTCTGTGCCACGCTCTTGATCATAGGCAATGAAGTTGCCCTGTCAGCTCGTCCCGCCGGGCTTCTTGAATTTTTCCTTCGCTGCGGTGACGGCTTTCTGAAGGTCCGCCCATGCTGTTTCTGCGCCCGCCTTCAGCGTATCCCAAGCCTCGGTGCTCGCGCCCTTGAGCTCCTGCAGTTTCTGCTTCGCGGCATCGCGCTGGTCCTTGAGCTGCTTGATCTGGTTCTCATAGCCGGTCTTCGCATCAGCCTTGGCAGTACGGGCCTTGGACTCAAGCTCATCGATCTTGGCGGACCACTCTTTGAGCTGCGCTGCCAGTTTATCGATATACTCCTCTCTGCTCTTCATACTAGTTTCCTCCTTTCAAATGAACATGAGATGGTATTGTTGACTCACCTATCTATCGCTGTTCTCGTGCGAAGCCATGCCCTGGCATCCATCCCGTTACGGAGACGCGCCGTGGCACTCATGGCACAGCATCTCTTTCCACGAGTTCCCGATGTCCACGGGATGGGGGTTCCGCATGACCTGGAACGATGCCTTGTCCTGCCCGCCTGCGCCCGCGTCCCCGACCCGCTCGATCAGGAGATGGCAGAGGCTGCAGTCCCGGGACAGGACCACCCCGTCATCACTCCGGTGCTTGCCGTCGTGGCAGCGGAAGCAGCCCGGCGAGAAGCGGTGTCCCTGGTTGTCAGGAAAGTTCTTCCAGCTGACCTTCATGTGCGGGTCATAATTGCGCTCATAAACGCTCTGGAGCGATTGTATCGCCCTGCTGATCGCCGCTTCGCCGCTTGCAGCCAGGGCAGGATAGGATGCCTTGTAGAACTCCCTGAGCGACGCCCCGATGCGTTCACGAGCCTCTTCCCGCGACGCGTACACGCCCTCGAGCGCCTTCACCGCGACGCTCTTCACCTCGGGAAGCGCCGGATCGATGAGCTTTGCGGCCAGCAGGGCGTTCACGATGACATCAGGAGGACGATAGGGATGCCCCGGCCGGTTGTGGCAATCGACGCAGTCCATCCTGCGCTTTTCAACCCTGTTCAACTCAGCGTCGGTCATCCCTGAATCCGTGCTTCGGTACACCCGCTCTTTCCCGTCCAGCCGCTTCACCCGCACCCAGGGGATCAACATCCGCTTCGGGTCCGTGGCGGCATAGACGATCTCCTCCGTCGTGCTGGAGTGCCAGTGCATCCTCGGCGGCCGTTCCGTCGAGACCTCCGCCTTGCCCATTCGCAGGAGCAGGCTGATCGTTTTCCGCGTGTTCTTCTTGTCGGCCAGGAAGTAGGTCCTGCTCTCGAGCCGCTGGTTGATCTGATACTTCGGGCCGTGGCAATGCTCACAGACATCCTGCGATGGCCGGAGGTCCGCGACGGGCGTCGGGATCGGCCGCGGATAGCGCTTGGCCAGAACGTCGAAGAGCTGCCGCGTCCCCTTGAGCTTATAGAGGAGGAAATACTTCGCGCCGGGCCCCACGTGGCAGTCGACGCAGGCGATCTCGGCATGGACCGAGTAGGCATGGGACCGAAGCTCCGGCCCCATGACCTGATGGCACATCATCCCGCAGAACGTCTCCGATTCGGTGAACTCATAGGCCTTGTAGCCGGCAAAGGCGTAAAGCAGCGACAACAGCAGGAAAGCCGTCAGCACGAGAATGGCGGTCTTTCGACGCCTGGGATCGTTGAAGTCAAGGACCAGGAAGCGGCGTTCAATCACCGCGCCTTCCCGTTCCCTTCGCCGCTCTCGCCTGATACCGATGATGATGAGTGCAACGCCGAAAAGGACGAACGCGGGCAGCATGAGCCAGATGACAAGGTCCGCGTAAGGGTGAACGCGCTTGGAGAACGCCTCAACGACCGACAGGAAGACGATAAAGCCGATGTTGAAGACCGCGATGATCAGGCCGGTCAGGGAAACCGGATTGGAGAGGACGTTCGGAAGTTTATGTCTCATAAAATGGATGTCCCGTTCTCCCTGCGGCATGCGCGCCGCGAGAGACCTGCAGCATGAGCGTGCTCACCTCATGCGGTCACTTCAGCCGGTCGCGGATCTCCCCCAGTTTGCTGCGGCAGTCCATCCGCAGGGAGACATAGTTGTCCAGCAGGCAGAAATAGACGCTTAATTTGTCGGGAGATGTGTTCCTGCACCATCTCGCGATGTCCTCGGGACAGACGGCCATGAGTTCCTGCATGTTTTTCTGCTGTTCCTCGATCCAGTCCCTGCACGCTATGCTCTGGTCGTCGCGGTGGTCGTTCAGGCATTTCATGATCCGGCCGCCGCCCGGGACCACGTCCTTGCAGTATTTCGCGATGGTCTCACTGCAGGGCGTGGCGATCTGTGCAGGCGACGGCAGCGCGGCAAGGACGATGGCGATGACCGCTGCCGCATGGGCGAGCCATTTTCCGTGGACGTGCATGGTGACCATGGCACTGCCTCCTTGAATCCAGGAGCGAGCTCATCCCCCGTAGCTTGCTGCGGGGTTAGCGAGCGATCAGAATTAGAGTACTACCTTGAGGATCGATGATTCCCTGCAGCTTGCCGTCTGGAGCTTCAATGCCCCGGTGCGGGGCGATTGTGGTGAACGTGGAAATGTCCGCTGCGGAAGCGAACAGAACGAGACGGAAACTGCAGTTCCCGCATCGTATCCCGGCGGGCTCGGGATGGAAGACGCGGCGTTCTCTGCAGTTCAGCGGGGCCCTCGTTCCCGTCATGGGTATACCCCCTTTGTCGCATCATGTCCCGCCCAGGGTATCATTCCGTCCGATGCAAACCAGGCAGGAGCAACACGATCCACTTCATAGAGCTCGACCCCTCTACGGTTTTTTCTGGCTGCTCTGCGATTGCGACGGCTGTGTTCCGGAGGGCTGCGGTGCCACGGCTGGCGGCTGAGATCGCTTGTCAGCCTCCACCACCCATCCGCCGCCCATTGCCTTGTAGAGGTTCACCAGTGCGCGGTGGAGCAAGTCCTGTGTCTGGGTGTAAGACAACTGGCTGTTGAAGAGACTTCGTTCAGCGTCGAGCACCTCGATATAGCTTGTGTAGCCGTTCTCGTAGCGCAGCCGAGCCAGCCTTGCATAGGTAGCCAGCACTTCGACCTGTTTCGCCTGTGCGTCGAGCTGCACACGCGTCCGGTCCTGATCGATGAGAGCATCTTCGAACTCACGGAAACCGTTCCGGATGGCCTGTTCATACCCGAACAACGCTTCCTGTTGGATCGCCTGGGCGGCCTTCACAGCCCCCGTTATCTTGCCTGCCGTGAAGATCGGGCCCGCCAGGCTGCCCGCATAGCTCCAGGCCCCCGCCGGTCCGGTGAAGAGGTCCCTGAGTTCCGTGCTCGACGAACCGAAGAATCCCGTAAGCGAGATGGACGGAAAGTACTGCGCTTTTGCCACGCCGATACGCGCATTCGCCGCGATCAGCTGCTGTTCAGCCTGCCTGATGTCTGGACGGCGGGCCAGGAGGTCGGAGGGCAATCCGGCAGGTACTGTTGGTAGTGCGATCTCGTTGATAATCTTGCCCCGAGCGATCGGACCGGGATTTCTGCCCAGGAGAAGGTTGATGAGGTTCTCCTGCTGCCTGACGCGCTTTTCCAGGTCCGGGATCGCGGCCAAAGCAACATAGTATTCCGACTTGACCTGGCTATATTCCATCTCAGAGATGTTTCCGCCCTTGAAACGGATCTCGAAGAGCTTCACCGATTCCTCGCGGCTTTTTGCGGTCTGTCGTGCGATCTCAAGCTGCCGGTCAAGTGACCGCAGGTCGACGTAGGCTGTCGCGACCGATGTGACGAGCGACAGGATCACACCGCTCCGAAAGTCCTCGGCGGACATCAGGTCAGCCTGTGCAGCCTCAGTGGCGCGCCGGACCTTGCCCCAGAGGTCGATCTCCCAGCTGGCGCTGAACTGCGCCTGGTAGATGTTGTGGGGCGTGCCTGCGCCCGGCGTCCCCGCCAGGACGCTCTTTTCCGAGACCTGGGTCCTGTTCGCGGAAGCGCCGTAGCCGATCTGCGGGAAGAGGTCCGCCCGCGTGGCACCATACCTGCCGTAGTACTCCTCAACCCGCGCCGTGGCAATGCGAAGATCATAGTTCTCCCTAAGCGCAGTGTCGATCAGGTCGTTCAGGGCGGGGTCGTTGAACTGCTCCCACCAGGCAGTGTTCGCCGTATCCTTTGCCTGCTGCATATTTACCAGCCACGCAGGAGGCGAAGCGGTCTCCGGCTTCCGGTAATCAGGTCCGATGGCGCACCCCCCCAGCAGGAGGATGGTCATGACAATGACGATCGATCGATTCATCAATGGTCTCCCTTTTCCGTTGTTGTCTCCGGTGTTGTCCCTTGCGTCCCCTTCTTATGGGACAGCTTCTCGATCACCGTGAAGGCCACGGGGATCATGAACACACCGATGCCCGTGGCGGCGAGCATGCCGCCGATCACTGCGAGACCCATGACGTTCCGCGAGAGCGCGCCGGCTCCCGAAGCCGTGGCGAGCGGAACACAGCCGAGGATGAATGCGAAGGAGGTCATCAGGATCGGCCGCAGCCGGAGCTTGGCGCCTTCCAGCGCCGCGTCCTCGGCGCTCTTACCCTTGTCATACTCGATCTTCGCGAACTCGACGATCAGGATGGCGTTCTTGGCCGCCAGGCCGATCAGCATCACCAGGCCGATCTGCGCGTAGATGTTCAGCTCCATCCGGCCGACGAAGATGGCCGCAAAGGCGCCGAACACGGCGATCGGCGTGCCCATGAGCACGCTGAAAGGCAGCGACCAGCTCTCATACTGCGCCGCCAGGATGAGGAATACGAAAAGAAGCGAGAGAGCGAAGACCACCGACGCGGGCACGCCCTCCTGTGCCTTTTTCTCCTGATAGGACATGCCGAGGTAGTCATAGCCCATCTCCTGCGGCATCGTCGCCTTGAAGACCTCCTCGAGCGCCTTCATGGCCTCCGTCGAGCTGGTGCCCGCCTTCGGCGTAACGTTGATCTGGGCGGAGCGGTAGAGGTTGTACCGCATGGTGAACTCCGGCCCCGAACGCTGCTCGATGCTCGTGAGCGCCGAGAGCGGCACGGGCTGGCCCTGGGCGTTCCGCACATAGAACTGCCCGAGCTGCTCCGCCCGGACGCGCGCGTCGCCCTCGGCCTGCACATAGACCTGCCATTGCCTGCCGAAGCGGGTGAAATAGTTCACGAACGAGCCGCCCATGAATGACTGGAGCGTGCCGTAGACATTCTGGAGATCAACGCCCTGCTTCAGCACCTTGTCGCGGTCCACGTTGATAAAGACCTGCGGCACCGCCGGCAGGAAGGTCGTCGTGGCGCGCGCGATCTCGGGCCGCTTGACCGCCTCGGCCATGAACTTCTGCATGTTCTGGGCAAGGAACGCGATGTCCTTGCCAACCCTATCCTGCAAGAGGAAGGTGACGCCGCCCGCTGTGCCGATGCCCGGGATTGCCGGCGGCGAGAATGCGAAAGCCACGCCCTGGGGCAGCTTGGCGAGCTTTGCGTTCAGCTCCGCCATGAGCCTGGCGTACTTCTCCTCGGGAGCCTTCCGCTCGCCCCAAGGTTTCAGCGTGACGAAGAAGAATCCGCTGTACGTGTTCACGACGCCGCTCAGCATGCTGTATCCCATGACGCTGGTGCAGTACTCCACGCCGGGAGTTTCCATGATGATCTTTTCCATTTCCTTGACCGCCGCGTCGGTCCGCTGGAGCGACGAGGCGTTCGGAAGCTGGATGCCGGCATAAAAATAGCCCTGGTCCTCCTCAGGCAGGAACCCGCCGGGCAGCCCCTTGCCCAGGCCGCCGACCAGGAGCGTGATGATGCCAAGGAAGATGAGGCTCATGGCCGACTTGCGGATCAAGGTGCCGCAGAACCGGACATACCCGTTCGTCGACCTGCCGAACATGTCATTGAACCATGCATAGAACTTCCCGAGCAGGCCGCGGGCCTGTTTCCTCGGCTTCAGGATCAGGGCCGAGAGCGCCGGGCTGAGCGACAGCGCCACGAAGACCGAGATCATCATCGAGATGGCGATGGTTACCGCGAACTGCTGGTAGAGCTTGCCCGTGATGCCCGGGATGAAGACCGTGGGAAGGAAGACCGCCGAGAGCACGAGGCCGATGGCAACAACAGGCCCGGCCACCTCTTCCATGGCCTTGATGGCCGCCTCTTTCGGCGTTTTGCCCTTCTCGATGTGGTGCTCCACCGCTTCCACCACTACGATGGCATCGTCAACCACGAGACCGATGGCAAGCACCATGCCCATGAGCGCGATCGTGTTGATCGAGAACCCGATGACCGGGAAGAAGGCGAAGGTCCCGATGAGCGAGACCGGCACGGCAAGGGCCGGGATGAGCGTGGCCCGCCAGCCCTGAAGGAAGATAAAGACCACGATGATCACGAGCACCATCGCCTCGAAGAGCGTCTGCATGATCTCGTTGATGCCCTCGCGCACCGCCTCGGTCGTGTCCAGGGAGACCACGTACTCCAGGTCCTGGGGGAAGTTCCTGCTGACCTGTGCCATCAATTTCTTGACGCCGTCCACAGCGTTGATGGCGTTCGTGCCGGGAAGCTGGTACAAGGCGAGCACTGCCGACGGCTTTCCGTTCAGCCTTCCGGACATCTCGTAGGTCTGGGAACCGAGCTCGATGCGGGCCACGTCCCTGAGCCGAACCAGCGACCCGTCGGGATTGGCCCGCAGGACCACCTGGCCGAACTCTTCGGGCGTCACGAGACGTCCCTGGGCGCGGACCGCGTAGGTGAACTCGATGCCTGGCGGAGCCGGCTCGGCGCCCAGCTTGCCGGCCGGGTTCACGGTGTTCTGCTTCTGGATGGCAGCCGTGATCTCGGGAATGGTGATGTTCAGGGTCGCGAGCCGGTCGGGCCGGACCCAGACGCGCATGGCGTACTGGCCCGCGCCGAAGACCGTGACGCTGGCGATGCCGGGGACGCGCGTCAGCTGGTCGTTGATGTTGATATTGGCGTAGTTGGCCAGGAACGTGGC
>JAAXXJ010000433.1 GCA_013334545.1 Nitrospirota bacterium
CTTGCGAAGCTTCTGGGCTGCGAAGCATCGGAGATCATCTTCACGAGCGGCGCCACTGAGTCGAACAACATGGTGATCAAGGGGATCGCCAAGGCGGCGGGCAAGGGAAAGCACTTCATCACATCACAGATCGAACATCCTGCCGTGCTGGAGCCCTGCCGCCACGTCGAGCGGTTCGGTTACAAGGTCACCTATCTCCCCGTCGACCAATACGGCCTGATCGATCCAAATGACCTGGAGAAGGTCATCACACCGGACACGGCGCTCATCACCATCATGCATTCGAACAACGAGATCGGGACCATCCAGGACATCAAGGCGCTCGCGAAGATCGCGGCTTTCCGCAATGTGCCGCTCCACACCGACGCAGCGCAGAGCTGCGGCAAGGTGCCCTGCAGGGTGGGTGACCTCGGCGTGGACTTCCTCACCGTTGCAGGCCATAAGTTCTACGCGCCGAAGGGCGTGGGCGCACTCTATATGAGGAAGGGGACGAAGCTCCCCCCCATGCTGCACGGAGCCGGCCATGAACACGGCATGCGTCCGGGAACCGAGAACCTCGCGAGCATTGTCGGCCTTGGAGCGGCCTGCGAGCTTGCGATGCCGCTCCTCGCCACGGAAGGGCCGCGCCAGAAGAAGCTCGGCAAGCGGCTTCTTGAGGGACTGAAGCGCGCAGGGCTGAAGGTCCATCTGAACGGCCATCCCGACAAGAAGCTCCCGAACACCTGGAACATCAGCTTCGAGGGATATACTGCCGCTCAAGTGATGGATGCTATGGGCAAGGAAATCGCCGTCTCGCCAGGTGCCGCCTGCCACGGCGACACGGTGAATGCCTCGCATGTGCTCGTCGCCATGGGAGTTCCAACCGAACTCAGCCGCGGCGCAATACGCTTCAGCCTCGGCAGGGAGACGACGGAGGCGGAGATCGACAGAGTGATCGAGGCATCGAAAAAGGGGTTGAGCAGTGGAAAATAGGATCGCCGCCTGTTTCCATTGACAGTGTGTATAGATTGAAGTATAATACACATGGAGGTGGAGATATGACCACGGCTATAAAGACAAGAAAGCAGTTCATTCTCGAGCAGGACAAGATCAGGCGGGTCAAAAAGATCGTGAACGCAAGGACCGATACCGAAGCCATTACGCGGGCGCTCGATATCATCATCGAGAACACCAGGATCGAAACGATGTTCCGGTCTATCAGGGGCAAGGGTTCCGTCAGGGACGTGTATGGCAGAACAGCCAAGTAAGCTGATCCTCGACACCTCTATATACATTCCCTTTATCAATGATGGGGTAGCGCATCCCATCATTGATTTTCCCCAGGGGCATCCGATATTCTTCATGAGCGCCGTTGTCATGGAAGAATTGTACGCCGGCGCGTTGGATGCCGCCACCATCAGGCTGCTTGACAGATTATTCGATACCTTTGCAAAGCTTACCAGGATGGTTGCGCCTGATGCATTAGATTGGCAAAAGGCGGGGCGAATTATCGCGCAGCTCGGCCGGAAATACGGCTTCGAAGAGGTATTTCTGTCGCGGATCACTCATGATGTGCTAATAGCTCTCTCGGCTCGCAGGATCGGCGCATCCATCGTTACGAACAATTTGAAGGACTTCCTGCGGATTCAGGAGTATGTGGACGTGAGGATCTTCGCAGGATGAGGGAGAGAACAGACGAAGATAATATCTTTGGTCTGACTTTGAGGAATTCCAGCATTCCAGGCCTGACCCTGACCCGCCCCCGAGATGTGTTATTAATATACGACTAACTTATGCCCATAGAAACCATCCTCATAGTCGACGACGAAGAGAGCATCCGCCAGTCCCTTGCCGGGATTCTGCGCGACGAGGGATATGAGGTTGCGTCGGCTGCATCGGGCCGCGAGGCGCTGGAACTTCTCACCGAGGCCCAGCCGGCGCTCGCGCTGCTCGACATCGCCATGCCTGACATGGACGGCATCGAGACGCTCCGCCGCTTCAAGGAAACGCGGCCCGAGATGCAGGTCATCATGATCACGGGCCACGGCACGATCGACACGGCGGTCCAGACGACCAAGATGGGGGCCTACGATTTCCTCCAGAAGCCCCTGTCGCTGGAACGGGTGTCGCTCGCTGTCAAGCACGGCCTTGAAGATTTCCGCCTCCGGCAGGAGAACGAGACGCTCAAGAAGAGCATCGAGCGGCGCTTTGAGATCGTGGGAGGGAGCGCTGCCGTTCAATCGCTCAAGCAGCAGATCGCCCTGGCGGGCCCCACGAACGGCTGGGTGTTGATCCACGGCGAGAGCGGTTCGGGCAAGGAACTGGTGGCGCGGGCCATCCACAAGGCGAGCAAACGCGCATCCGGGCCTTTCATCGAGGTGAACTGCGCGGCCATCCCGAGATCGGAAGAGCG
>JAAXXJ010000120.1:0-3913 GCA_013334545.1 Nitrospirota bacterium
GCAACGGCCCAGAGGACGCTAGACTCGTGGTCAAAGCATAAAATTAGGCGACTTTGTAACATGACTTAGCGCGTTTGTATTAGTGATGTTTCTATTAATTTTTGCTCCGCTTCTGCTTCAGATCGAATGCGTGAATCACTGTCAGCAGACAGTTGTTTCAGAGAATCCAGAGCGCGTTCATCTCTTATGATATTGTATCGATGACAATAACCGTAAATTCTGATCCCGCCAACCTTGGCATCCTTGTTTTCTCCGTTGAGAGCCGCGATCAAGACCGTCGTAATGTCGCTGGGATGCTTCCGATCTTCTGAAAAGTCGGTAATATTACGAGAAACTGCGTCGCTAATAATCCGATGCGATTTTCCCGTCGCTTCGACTATGGCCATAACCGTTGTCGGAGCTCTATTTTTCTGTTTTATCAAGATATCCATAATGGGGATCAACGTATCCGGGACAAAATCAGGGGAGTCAAGATAACGTATTAACAGAGCGACTTGTTTCTCATCGTTGATATTTCCTATAGCCCGGATAATATCACTTCGGATATAGCCTATTTTGTCTTCCTTGCTATTATATTTGTATAGTAGTCTTTCCAAATGATCCAGGGCCGAAGGCGATCCTATTTCGCCCAAGGCTCTGATTGAAGATTGAAGATATCTAAACTTGTCGCTGGTGCTCACGGATATTAAGCCGGGGACCGCTCTACTATCCTTGAAGTCTCCTAAAGCGCTAATCGATTTGTCTTTGACCCCGGCAGAGTCTGATTTCAACATTTGCACCAGCACGGGAACCGCGCGAGGATCGCCAATATTCTTTAAGGCTCTTATAATCTCATATTTCATACCATTGTCGATGTAATCTCGTCCAAGCCCGTCAAGATAGATCAATTTCTCGATGAGGGGCTCTACGGCTCTGCGATCTCCTATCGTTCCCAACAGACTGGCGGCTTTACCCGCAACAAAAATATCTCCTTCCTTCACTATTATGATCAGCGGCTCTACTGCTCTCGGATCCTTCGTTTTGCTTATCACGTCCATTGCAGCAATCATCTGCTGTCGACTTTTCCTGGCAACCAGTTCTGCAAGAGCGATCTCGTAAGCATCGGTGTTGCCGCGCTGTTCAAGACACCGCAAGGCTGCTGCACGAAGAATCGGCTCATTATCGTTCAGATAGTCTGGATCGCAATATTTCTCGAGGGCTTCCAATGCGGCGGACCGGACGTCTTTGTCGTTGTCCTTCCGCAGTCCCATTAGCGGCTTCTTCGCCCGTTCATCGCCGATAATACCCAACGCAAATATTGCGTTAAGCTTCAGTGTTCTGTCAGAAGTCTTCAATGCCTTGATCAATGCCGGTACCGACTGCGCCGTCCCATATTCCCGCAGGAGGAATGCTGAACGATTGCGTACTTCCGGAGATGGATCATCCAGCAAATGAATCAGCTGCGGCTCGATCCTTTCATCCTCATAGTCGTCAAGTATGCTCAGCGCGCTCATTTTGCCACGTGTATCTCCCTTGACTAGCTCGCTGACCAGCAATCCCGACGCCGTCCGATGCAACTGATGTGCATGCGGGCGGGGCAGATTGTCATCTATCTTTGTAACGACTCGTTTTGTGCCTTTACGTTCAGCATAGGCCCATTCCTTCGTAGTTCTTTCGGCGATCTGATGAAATGCATTCACAGACGTATCCCGCAGCGTCTTGTTGTTGCTCCGGAAGAATGCCAGCACAGTCTTCAGGAACTTTTCATCTTCTTTCAGCCCCAATTCCTCAATGGCCGTTCTCACGACCCCGTCGTTCTTATCTCGAAGTGCCGAAATGATAAGGCTTTCGCCCTCCTTGAAACCCGATCTTCCCAACACCCTGATAGCATAAATCCGCACTTCAGGATGTGGCTTGCTCAATTTGTCCTTGCTGTCCTGGATAATGTTCTCGCGTTTACGCTCCTCCCACTTGATCGGCAGCTGCAACAATGCCTCAAGTGCGGCCTTTCTTGTTCCTTCATCTTTATCCTCAAGCGATTGCAACAGCACCTTCT
Organism: Nitrospirota bacterium; assembly: GCA_013334545.1. Taxonomy (GTDB): domain Bacteria; phylum Nitrospirota; class UBA9217; order UBA9217; family UBA9217; genus JAAXXJ01. The sequence goes on from JAAXXJ010000120.1 coordinate 2,036, forward strand.
CCGATTCAAGTACTTCAAGAACACCTAATGCTTTGATAATCGGCCTTTTCAGATAAGCGTTATCATATTTCTTGAAGAGGACAGCTATGGCCTGTTCGTCCTGGGTATGCATTTTTGCGAAGGCATAAACAACCTCCTGCTGTTCAAAGACGTCTCGCCAGTCGTCATCTTTCTGGAGAATCTCAATCATCGGGGTTATTGCACCACTGACGTTAAGATTAGGATTTCCCTTTAACAATTGCCTATTCGTCACCTCTCTATAATCCTGCGCAGGAACGACGCCTCCACTGACAGCAGGCCCGCCCTCAACAATGGGATGCCGAGCTATCTCGCGCGTGTCCGCTTTTCGCCTGCGAAGACCGTCTTCAACGGGCTGTGGGGCTCTCTCGCGCGTTCCCGACATTCGACTGAGAGGGCCGTCTTCCCCGCCGGAAGGAGAAGCTGGAACAACACCTGACACTATGCCGCTTTTGCGCACGCTCTTACGTCCGTCCTGCTGAATAGCGGGCCCTTGAACTGGCAGCGGTATTCTCTTTGTACTAGTAGACCAATACCTGTGTCCAAGCTCTCCGAGTGCATACACGACATTCAGCCGCACCCAGACGTCCTTATCATTAAGGCTCTTGATGAGCGATTCGACTAGCTGCTGGTTCGCATATGGCCACTGAACCGCTATCGCTTTCGCGACTTCGGCACGGACTGCCGGAACTTCATCCTGCAATGCAGGGAGCAGATAGGAAGCCATATTTGACTTCAACATGGATATTCCGAGCGGGCCATCCATGTGTGTCCAGAATGCTGCTGCCGCTTCACGAACAACCGGATCCTTATCCTTCAAGGCGGCAAAAATGGGATCAAGAACCTTGGGGTCTTTTCTGTACTGTTCATATCGCAGGAACCAGAGACTCTTGAGAGCGAGTTGCTTCTCTTTCGCGTTGCCCGTCTTCAGCAATCCCAGCCACTGGGACAGATACTTATCGTGATCCCCTGAAAGACCGGCCGCCGGGAGCAGCAGGACACAAAGGGCCACACAGATGTTCAACAAGCCGCGTTTCATCTGTGGCCCTCCTTGCCCGGCCGTCTCTGCTCCCATTCGGCGCGTCGCATAAATTGATCCCGCTCGAGCGGTATGCGTAGACCACTCTTGAGAATGCCCGCCCAACTTAGGTCTTTTGTTTCAGAATAGTCATGCCGCTCCAACAGCCTTATGGCCTCCTCGATCCGCCGATAATGTGCTTTGTGATCGAAATCCGGTGGAATCCGTTCAAATCTGACGATATTCCCTATGTTACGAAAATCCGGATCATGTTTTGCATAGGGATTATCATGCTCGAGTAATTTTACATACACCTGGTATCCAGGCTGATAGATAATAACATGGGTAGACTCAAGAACGCCGGACAGCCCTGTATTTGCAAATGCAACTGGCAGTTCATACTTTCCGGCAGCATTCGTCGAAGTAAGTTTTGCATCTATAAGATCCGATGTCGATCCGAGAGGATTGGGAATTCTCTTTCTCCAATAGAACAGGACCGAGGCCCCCTCAACCGGTTTCCCCGTGGTAGCATCAAGAACAGTGCCGGAGTATGGACCGATTGGTTCAGCTGCAGTCATAGCAGGCGCAATAACAGAGAGCAAAACGGCCATACAAATAGCATTTACAAGCTTCAATGGAACCTCCTAAAAGTCCCGCATCTTCCATTCACGATCTACGTCCTCAAAGAGCACCTCATACGCAATGTCGTGCTCTTTTTCCCGTCGTATGAGCATATACTTGGCGTGATGGTCGGACGCAGTGACTTTACGCAGGTCACCCATCGCGGACCCGATCTTCTGCGTGCGTTCTTTTCCGAGCGCTTGATATGCCTTCACATTCCT
>JAAXXJ010000120.1:3923-8353 GCA_013334545.1 Nitrospirota bacterium
CATTCCTCCATGACCCTAACGCATAGCACTCTTTTATCGTTGCAAAGTCGGCGTCCTTGACCGCCTGCTTATATGTCGCCCATGTTCTTTCGGGAGAAGAAAAGCGTTCATCAGGCAAGATCAGCAACGTCATACCCCTGCGCTTTTCCACTGCCTGCAGCTCTGACATCATACGCCGGGCCTTTTCCTGCTCTCCGTTGCTCTTGTAGAACTTGTAAAAGAAATATCGCAGGAGGACAGCATGATAGGCGTCGGGATATCTGGCAATATACGTTCGCATTGCTCGTTCGGCAGATTCGTCCACATAACTTGTCGCTGCATTCATAATGAGCGCGGCGCCGAGTATCTGGAAATAGATATTCTTCGGGTTGTTCTCGATGAACCCCACCAGATCGGTCATTTGGGCGCCATTCAGCGCCATCTGCGCATCGGGAAGAAGGAACAGGAGCAGGAACTGCGAAACAACTGGCGCGGCACTGGCGGACAGCTTCCAGCGACCAAGGAGCAATGTGGGTCTCTCCCGGGGGTCCCGTCTGATGCTGATATCATCGAGCTGATATTTTGTCCATGTCGTCAATTCATCGCTTATGACCATTTCAAGATCATCGCTCTGCTGCTCGGATGCTTTGGCCATCTGATCAAGCATCTTTCTGTATTTTTCCTCAGCGCGCACATAGTCCTGTTTCATTTTATAGATCTCGGCGATGAATAGCAGTTCAACGGGCGGGATATGGTTCTTTCCAGGATCACCTTGCCTCAGCGCCTCGATCTTTCCATATTCGGCAAGCCCTTTTTCCACATCGTTCAATTTCCACGCGTAGGTATGCGCCAAAGCAAGACGTGCCTGGAACATTTCCTCGAATCGTATTGCTTCCTTTCGCGCCTGACGTTCTTCCAGCTGCCTTACTCGATCTTCCAGCTGAGCAGTGATGCGTTGGAGATCGGGATCTCGAGTGGCGACGGCGACATTTCTTTCCTCGATGAATGCAGCGGAGGAGTGGGTTTGAGATATGGCAAGAATGATGCAAACGATTATTACGAGATATTTCACGGGATATGGTTTCAATATTACAGTAGCGCAGCGAGAAAAGGATTGTTCGTGATTTCTTCGAACGTATAAAGTGGAATGTGGCTCACTGTATCATGAGCATCGCGCTCCGGTCAAGAAGATCGGTGGGGTATTTTCGGGGTATGGAGGGAGAAATGAATCTTTTTTCTTTCACGCGACACTGGGAGATGACCGGTACCTCCCATTTACAGCCGGATGAGGTCCTCGTGCTGCTCCTCGTGGGGATTGATATGGATCATCACGTCGCCCACGTGGGGAAAGCCCTCGAAGATGCGCCGCTTGACCTCCGTGGCGATGGTGTGGGAGCGCCGGACCGTCATCTCGGGGTCCATGTCGAGCTTCAGGTCCACGATGAGGAACTGGCCGGACCTTCGGCAGCGGATCTCGTGGACATGTTCGACGCCCTCGACCCCCTCGGCAAGCTTCGCAATGTCGCCGATGCACTCATCGGCCGGGAAGCCGTCCATCAGTTCATGGGCGGCGGTCATGAACGTCTCGTACCCTATGTGGAAGATGAAGAAAGAGGTGAGGCCCGCGGCGATCGGGTCCATGATAGCCAGGCCGAAGAACGCGCCGGTCACGCCGATCAGGGTGCTGACGGAGGTGATGGCGTCCTTCCGGTGGTCCTTGGCAGCGGCAAGGATGGCGGGGCTCCCGAGCCTCCTCCCCACGACGATAGAGTACCGGTACAGGGCCTCTTTCGTGATGATCGTCAGGAATGCGGCAGCCACGGCCACGGCGCCCGGGACCTCATACGCCTTGTCGATGATAGTGTGCACGGCCCGGAAGAGGATCCATCCGCCGGTCCCGAAGATGACCAGGGACACGATGATCGCCGAGATGCTCTCTGCCTTGCCGTGGCCGTAGGGGTGCGCTTCATCATAGGGCTGGCTGCCGATGCGCAGAGCGATCATGCTCGACAGGATCGCGATGAAGTCCGCGGCGCTCTCCATGCCGTCGGCAAAGACGGCCTCGGACCTGCCGAAATGGCCGGCGAGGAGCTTCATGGTCATGAGCCCCGCGTTCATCCAGAAACCGACCTGGATGACCCGCGACGCGCTCCCGAACCGTTCGTTCCTGTCCACGTTTCCTCCGGAGCCCGACTTCAGAGGCTATTCCACCACGGAGGCACAGAGGTCACAGAGAAGGACCGCGTCATGGCCCTGGACCCTGTCCCCTTGACCCGTGATCCTTGCCCCTTCCCCGTTATTCTTCGAACTTCTTCCCCCGCAGCCGCTTCTTTTCAGCGACCTTCTTCTTGGTCTCGAGGATCCTTTCCTTCAGCCGGGCCGGCCGCGGACGCTTCCGCCGGCGCTCCTTCTCTTGCGCCTGCTTCCGCGCCTGCTTTGCCTGGAGAGCCGCCTGCGCGATCTTCTGTGCGAGGAGCCCGAGGGCGGCGATGCGGTTCATGGCCTGTGACCGCTCCTGCTGGCATTTGACCTCGATGCCGGTCGGGAGATGCTTGAGATAGACGCACGTCGAGGTCTTGTTGACGTTCTGCCCGCCCTTGCCCGCTGAGCGGATGAACTTCTCGACGAGGTCCTCCTTGCGGAGCCCCAGCTCGCGGAGGCGGCCCGTGAACGCGTCCGCCGGACCAGCCTTGTGTACGGCACGCTGCATGGTTGATTGTACTCAATTAACTGCACCTTGACAAGCGGAGAAACAGGCGCTGTGCGGACACGATGGTCCCGGACCGATTTCCCGATAGCGCTGGAAAAAAAGCCGGAAATGTGCTAAATTTTGTCTACCCTTTTTACGATCCGAACCCATCAGGAAGGTCCCATGGCACAACTCGACAAGCTCATCGACAGACTCCAGATGAACCAGGAGATCCTCCTCGAGTCCGGCAAGAATCCGATGCTCAAGACCGATGCCGGCGCGAAGCCCATGCTGAACCAGCAGCTTTCTGCCCAGCAGCTCATTCCGCTCGTCCAGGAGATCGCCCCTATGGGCATTCGGGCCGCCATCGCCCAGCGGAAGTCTTCCCGCTTCGAATACACCTTCGGTGGAAAGACCGTGGTGGTGCTGTACGCGCCCGAAGGCGACAACGTAACGGCGAAGATCGCCATTCCCGGCTACGATGAGGAGGCCGCGGCGCCTGGCGCTGCAGGCGCGCCGAGGCCTGCGGCACCGGGCGCTGAACCGGAGGTCAACGGCCTGCTGCGCAAGATGTTCCAGATGGGGGCCTCGGACCTTCACATCACCTCGAACCACAGACCCCTGATCCGGCTCCACGGCGACATGCAGGAGCTTGCCGACCAGCCCGCCATAACTCCGGAGCGCATGAACGCCCTCATCGGGGGGATCATGCTGCCGCACAACGCCAGCCAGTTCGAGGACATCCACGACACCGACTTCGCCTATGAGATCGCGGACCTCGCGCGGTTCCGCGTGAACGTCTTTCTGGACCGCTTCGGCATGGGCGCGGTCTTCCGTACGATCCCCATGGAGATCGTGACCGCCGAAAAGCTGGGGCTCTCGAAAGAGGTGCTCGACCTCTGCTTCCTGTCCAAGGGGCTGGTCCTGGTCACGGGACCCACGGGCTCCGGCAAGTCCACCACCCTCTGCGCGCTCGTGGACTACATCAACCGGCACCGGAAGGACCACATCATCACCATCGAGGACCCCATCGAGTTCGTGCACCAGCGGAAGAACTGCCTCATTAACCAGCGCGAGGTCCATGTCCACACCAAATCCTTCGCCAACGCGCTCCGCGCGGCGCTGCGCGAGGACCCCGACATCGTGCTCGTAGGCGAGATGCGGGACCTCGAGACGATCGCCATTGCCATCGAGACGGCCGAGACCGGCCACCTCGTCTTCGGTACCCTCCACACCACCACCGCCGCTTCGACCGTGGACCGCATCATTGACCAGTTCCCGGCGGACCGGCAGTCCCAGATCCGGACCATGCTGGCAAGCTCGCTGAAGGGCGTGCTCTCCCAGACGCTCTGCAAGAAGATCGGCGGGGGCCGCGTGGCCGCCATGGAGGTCCTGTTCGTGAACAGCGCCGTGTCCAACCTCATCCGGGAGGGAAAGATCTACCAGATCCCCTCGGTCATGCAGACGGCGAAGGGACAGGGCATGACGCTGCTGAACGAGTCCCTCTTCAGGTACGTCGTCGACAAGCAGGTCGCGCCCGAGGAGGCCTATATCAAGGCCATTGACAAGCAGGGGTTCGTCACCATGCTGAAGTCGAAGGGCATCACGATCAACCTGGCCGGCCTGGGCGATTAAGGAGACGATCATGGCAGAACGCAGCGATCTCGCCGTACCCAAGGAAAAGCAGCTGGTAACCGTTCACCTTCTCGGCGGGGACACGATCGAGGGGAACATCTTCCTCGAGTACCATCAGAACCTGCGG